>NZ_JBEXYP010000010.1:0-251886 GCF_040630995.1 Micromonospora sp. NPDC005710
TCCAGACACGCCGCATGAGTGCAGTGCTTACACACATCCGACATCATCAACCACCGAAAATCCGTACGACCCTGCGCACCCGTGCCCCGCCCCGGCGGCTGCGCCCCCGGCATACCCAGGAACTCCGGGCCGGCCGACATGCGGGCCGCCGCCGCGGGTGAGCCGGCCGACAGGCCCGGGTCGGTGCCGGTGTCGGCATGGGTTCGCGCGCCGACAGCCGCCGTCACCGGGCTGATCGGTGGCCCGTCCGGGTTGTCCTCAAACGCCGGTGTCGCCAGGCCAGCCCGGCGGGGCTGTTCGACGAACGCCACGTGTCGCCAGGAGTTCGCTGTCAACGCGCCGGTGTTGTCGTACGACATGCCGAGCAGATCCAGGCCGCTCTCCGGCACACCGTTCCACTCCTTGCACGCCACCTCACACGCCTTACAACCAATGCAGACGCTGGTGTCGGTGAAGAACCCCATCCGCGGCGGCGCGTTCTCGTAACCGGCGTCGGGCGCGGGGTCCAGCGGACCGTACAGGGCATTGGTGTGGGGCATGGGTCAGACCTCCTGGTCCGTGGCGGAGTCGGTCGTGACCTGAGGTGGGTAGTGCGGGCTGAGGTCGCCGGACCGGCGTCGGTAGTCGACGACGAGTTTCTGCAGTGCCAGGCCGCGGGGGCGGCGGCCGGGTCGGATGTCGCAGGTGCCGACCTTGCTTTCCTGGATGAGGACGTTCGGGTCCAGGCTGATGCCGAACAGGTCGTTCGCCGAGTCACCGGTGACCAGACCCTCGAAACCGAAGTGGTACGGCAACCACACCTGGTGGATGACCCGACCGTCCACCCGCAACGGGGTGAGCCGGTCGGTGACGAGGACCCGCGCCTCGATGGCCGCCCGGGCGGTCACCAGGTGGGCCCAGCCCAGGTGGTCGAGCCCGCGTTCGGCCGCCAGTTCGGGCGACACCTCGACGAACATCTCCGGTTGCAGTTCCGCGAGGGGCGACACGTTCCGGCTCATCGCACCTGCGGTGTGGTGCTCGGTGAGCCGGCTGACAGTGAACACGTACGGGAACACCTGGCTGTGCGGTTCCGGCGGACTCGGGTTCAGGGTGTTGATCGGGTGGGTGTAGACCTTGCGGGTCGGGTTGGCCTGCTGTCGGTAGAGCGGGTTTCGCACCGGCGACTCGACCGGCTCGTAGTGGGTGGGCATCGGGCCGTCGAGCACGCCGGTGGGCGCGTACAGCCAGCCCTTGCCGTCGCCCTGCAGGATGAACGGGTCGTCGCCGGCGATGCCCGCCACACCTGAGGCGTCGTGCTCCGGCCGGTATGACGGCGGTTTGGTCTTCTCGAAGTCCGGCACGTCGTAACCGGTCCACTCGCTCTTGTCCGCGTCCCACCACACGTAGCGCTTGCGCTCACTCCACGGGTTGCCGTCCGGGTCGGCGGACGCGCGGTTGTAGAGGATGCGCCGGTTCGCCGGCCACGCCCAACCCCACTCGGGCGCGACGAGAGACTGCTCCGAACCGGGCTTGCGGCGGGCCGCCTGGTTGATGCCGTCGGCGTACACACCGGTGTAGATCCAGCAGCCACCGACTGTCGAACCGTCGTCCTTCATCTCGGTGAACGACGCCAGCGGTCGGCCGGTGGCCACCTCGTACCCGTTGATCTCGCGCAGCACCGCCTCGGCGCTCGGCTCCGCGTGCGGACCGTGCGTCGGGTAGTCCCAGGCGAGGTCGAGCAGCGCCCTGTCGCGCGGCTTCGTCGACGCCGCGAGCCGTTCTCGGACGACTCGACCGAGGTGGTAGAAGAACCACAGCTCGGAACGGCAGTCGCCCGGCGGCTCGACCGCCTTTTCCCGCCACTGCAACAGGCGTTGCGTCTGGGTGAACGTGCCCTCCTTCTCCACGTGCGACGCGGCGGGCAGGAAGAACACCTCGGTACGGCACTCCTCCGGCACGATCTCCCCGGTCTCGATCTCCGGCGCGTTCTGCCAGAACGTCGCACTCTCGATCATGAACAGGTCGCGGACCACCAACCAGTCGAGGTTCGCCATCCCGAGCCGCTGCGCCCGACCGTGCGACGAACCGACCGCCGGGTTCTGCCCGAGCAGGAAGTACCCCTTGATCTTCCCGTCGATCATGTCCAGCACCTGCTGGTACGTGCCGTGGTCACCGGTCATCCGCGGCAGGTAGCCGTAGCAGTAGTCGTTGTCGGCGGTGGCGGCGTCACCCCAGTACGCCTTGAGCAGGTTGACGCCGTAGGTGCGGGCGTTGCCCCAGAAGCCCTTCTGCCCGGGGTGCGCGATGCTGTCCACCCACTTGTCCAGGGTCGGGTGACTGGCGTGGTGGGGCATCGGCAGATAGCCCGGAAGCAGGTTGAACAGCGTCGGGATGTCGGTGGAGCCCTGGATGCTGGCGTGCCCACGCAGGGCCATCACCCCACCACCCGGGCGGCCCACGTTGCCCAGCAGGAGTTGGATGATCGCCCCGGTGCGGATGTACTGCACGCCGACGCTGTGCTGCGTCCACCCCACCGAGTAGACGAGCATCCCGGTGCGGTCCCGGCCGGAGTTCTCCGTCCACGCCTGGGCCAGTTCGAGGAACTTGTCCTGCGGGATGCCGCAGACACGTTCCACCATCTCGGGGGTGTAGCGGGCGAAGTGCCGCTTGAGGATCTGGTAGACGCAACGCGGGTGCTGCAACGTCTCGTCACGTTGGGTCTCGCCGCCGACTGGCGCGCCGTGCGACTCGTTCTCCAGCCCGGCCGCCGTCTCCCGCTGCGTCTCGCTGTCGCGTGTCGTCTGGTTCCGCGAGTGGCCCTCGTACCGCCAACTGGCCTGGTCGTAGGTGGCGTTGTCGTCGTTGAAGCCGGAGAAGAGTCCGTGCATGTCCTCGGTGTCGGCGTACTCCTCGTTCACTATCGTCGCGGCGTTCGTGTAGGCGACGACGTACTCCCGGAAGTCCAGCTCGTTGTCGAGGATGTAGCGCACCACCCCGCCGAGCAACGCGATGTCGGTGCCCGCCCGGATCGGCAGGTACGAGTCAGCCAGCGCGCTGGTGCGGGTGAACCTCGGGTCGACGTGGAAGACCTTCGCGCCCTTGCGCTTGGCCTCCATCACCCACTGGAAACCCACCGGGTGCGCCTCGGCCATGTTCGAACCCTGGATGATGATGACGTCGGAGTTCGACAGGTCCTGCTGGTACTGCGTGGCACCGCCACGCCCGAAGCTGGTCCCCAGACCGGGGACGGTGGAGGAGTGTCAAATACGGGCCTGGTTCTCGATCTGAAGCGCACCCATCGCGGTGAACAACTTCTTGATGAGGTAGTTCTCCTCGTTGTCGAGGGTCGCCCCACCCAGGCTGGAGATGCCCAGCGTCCGGTGGAGCGGCCGGCCCTCGGCGTCGACGTCCTCCCAGGTCTCGTCCCGGGCGGCCAGGACCCGATCGGCGATCATGTGCAGCGCCGTCTCGAGGTCGAGATCCTCCCACTCGGTGCCGTACGGCCGGCGGTACCGGACGGTGGTCTGCCGCAGAGGGCTGGTTACCAGACTCCTGCTCGCCGAGCCCTTCGGGCAGAGCCGGCCCCGCGAGATGGGGCTGTCCGGATCGCCCTCGATCTGGCTGACCTGCCCGTCCTTCACGAACACCCGCTGACCACACCCCACCGCGCAGTACGGGCAGACGGACCGGGCGACGCTGTCGGCGGTGTCGGTGCGGGCGGTGAGCGCGCGGGAGCCGTCGGACTTCGCCGCGGCACCCCGGCCCAGGGGGTCCGTGCCGGTGAGCTGGCGGTAGACCGGCCAGCCCTCGAACCAGCTGCGCACCCCCATCGCGGCACCTTCCCGACCAATTCCGCCATATCTGAACACTCTGACGGTAGATGAGGTGCCGTTCCGGTCGCAGCGGGATCACCAACAGTCATGCCTCCCCCGGCCCGTTGCCGGGGCCGGGAGAGGCATGGGGTAAGGCGAGGGTCAGTGTGGTTGCAGTTGGCCGACCGGGTGATCGTTGAAGGTCCGGTAGCGGTGCAGCTCCCAGAAGAGCCAGCCGATGCTCGCGATCGCCACCACGACGAAGACCAGCGAGCCGGTGAACGTGTCCCAGAGGGTGTGCAGGACGACGACGCCCACGAACGTGCCGATGAACCCGACAAGTCGGCGGACGCTGGGGCTGGCCAGCAACGCCCAGAGCGCGCCGGCGGTCAGCCCGGTCCAGGCGGTGTGACCGGCGGGCGCCGTGAGGCCCCTGATGAAGAGCGTCTGCTCCACCGCGCCGATGTTGCCCTGTGAACTCAGCAGCGCGCTGAACGCGTACCCCATCGTCTCCAGCGCGGCGAAACCCATGCCGGCCGCGACACCGATGACCAGCCCGTCCGAGGGCACCCGACGCCGGCGCTGGGCTACCACCGTGAACAGCAGCACCACCGGGACGATCAGCTTCGCCGACTCCTCGATCAGCGCCACGAACAACATCGGCAGCGTGCCGAGGCCGCGCAGGGTGTCGTACTCCAGGGTGCCGGCGACAACAGTGCCGATCACGCCGCCGAAGAACGCCGACGTCGCCAACGCCGACGCCGGCACCTGCCACCGCCCGGTGCGGGCCTGCGCGAACGTCAGGAACGTCAGCGGCACCAGCGTCGCCCCGAGCAGGATCAACGCTGGTACGAAATTCGGATTCTTGGTGCTGACCAGGGTCCGCAGCACCGCCAGATAGAGAACCAGCCCGATGACGAGCACCCCGACCCACGCCCAACGGCGCCAACGATCACGCATACCGCGCAGTCTGTCGGATCTCGGTGACGAACACTAGCCTGGTCAGCCCGGGAGGCGCGTCTCACTCACGAGGTGCGGCATGGGTGGCAAGCCAGTTCGGCGGCAAAGGGAGGGTGTGGAACCATTCGCGCGAGATCTGGTCATAATACGGCGCTTTGAGCACCGGTGTTCCCCCACCGAAACGGTCGGCGGCCGCCGAGGCACGCCTGACGCTCAACCGCCAGCCGCCCATCCCCCGGGAGGCCATGATTCTGCCGCCCTGGACGATACCCACGTTACGGTTCGAAGCTGGCCTGGTACTGGTCGTCCACACCCGGCCATGGAAGTGAACGATGGCGTCGATGTTCGACCATTTCTCGCGCATCGCCGGTCGACCAAAGTCATCCGGGCCCAGGTAGACGCCCTGCTCGTCGATGGCGAACAGCAACTCCCGCCGCAGCGCGCTGCTCACCCGACGACGCCCCGTGACGAGGATGATCGCCTCGAACCCCACCCCGAGGATGAAGAACATGTAGCGGACGGACAGGTCCTGCACGCCGATCACGATGGCTGTCATCGGCAACAGGCTGTACAGCGCCAACGTGAGCCCGGCGCGGAGCAGACTCCGCCGGACCTCGTATGCCGAACCGGCATCCACTCTCATGGCTACAAGATAGCGATCACCGCCACCACTTCTCGTTCTGCGCGGGCTCCCGGCTGTGCGCCCGTTGCTGATCGCCGAGACAGTGAGGACGCCGCCCGACTCTGGCGCTGTAGTCGGTGCTGCTCGACTCAGACGATGTGCACCAGCCGGAAGCGCTCGGTCACCACCACCGTGTCATCGTCCACTGTGAAGCCGGGGTCGCCCAGTTCGGCGCGCACCTCGGCGCTGTGCCAGAACGACTCGTGTCCCGCGCGCCACTGGGCCACCGACTCGTCGCCCTCGCCCTCGGCCAGGGCGTGCGACAGGTCGACGTCGGCGAGCCGGATCACCCGTACGTCGGTCAGTTCGATGGCCGCGACCCGCCGGCCGGCGGAGTCCACCACGGCGGACAGTTGGCCCACCTCGGGAAGCGGTTCGTTGGCGCACTCGTACCCGACCAGCAGGCCGGTCGTCGAGGTCTTCGCTCCGGAAAGGATCGCACCCACCAGTGCGTCCCGCAGGGGCCCCGGAAACGCGAACTCGGCAAGCGGAAGATCGTCGAGGTCCATCCGCGGAGGGTACGCGATCCGATACGCGCTGACGGACCGTCGACGACATGCTCACGTCGACGTGGCACGGTCTCGTCATGGCCACCTATGACGTCGCCCTCGTGCTGCTTGCCGATCCATCGGGCGCGGTGCTGCTTCAGCACCGCGACGAGGATGCCGTCGTCTCGCCGGGCCAGTGGAGCCTGCCGGGTGGCCATGTCGATCCCGGCGAGTCGCCAGAGGAGGCGGCGCGCCGCGAACTGCTGGAGGAAACTGGCCTGACCGTGGGTGAGCTGCACCCGCTGTGGAGCGGACCGCGTCCGTACGAAGCGAATTTTCCGCACACTGTGACCGTCCACGTGTTTCGTGGCACCACCACGGCCCGTCAGGAGGACGTGGTGATCGGCGAGGGGCGGGCGATGGTGTTCATCCCGGAGGACGAGGTGCTCTGCCCCGCTTCGGCGATCATGCACTTGTGGTGGGTGACAAAGTAGCTTCTACCGTGCCAGGTCGGGCACCACATCTCCATGATCGACGGACCGGGCCGGGCTCGACCATCTGATCGTCCAGGCCGGCTGCGGCCGCGCCGGCCCGGGGTGGAGACGAGTGTTCCGGTCACCTGTCGGCGGTGGCTGCCCGGTATCCGGACACGCAGTACACGTCGCCGGAGTTCGCGGCGTGCGGCAGATCGTGCAGGTGTGCCGCCAGGTCGGTAGCGGGCACCCAGCGGTCGAAGGTCATCGACTTGTCGTCGCCCAACGCGACGTCGAAGCCGTCGAAGCCGAGCGCGGTCAGGCGATCGAGACAGCGGTCGGCGACCGGACGCGCGATGGTGGTGAACTCGAACGACAGCGCGGGCAGGGGACGGCTGAGGCCGGCCAGCACCTCGTCCTCGAAACCCTCAACGTCGATCTTGGCGAAGGTCGGCACCCCGTACGTCTCGATCAGCGCGTCGACGGTGACCACCGGAACCTCGATGTCGGCGTCCCACACCTCGTCCTCCCACCCGCCCGCGCCCTCGGCCGCCCGCACGAAGTCCGGCGAGGCGGTCGACACCGTGGGGTTGGCGGAGTTGACGTGCAACCGGGTGCGCCCCGGCAGCGCGCCACACGCGGCGTCCACAACTGTCACCTGGTCGTCGCCGGTGTAGATCGCCCGCAGGGCGCGCAGGCACAGGGGCTGCGGTTCCACGGCGACGACCCGGGCACCGAGGCGACGGAAGCTGCCGATGTGGTCGCCTACGTGGGAGCCGATGTCGAAGACGAGATCCCCGCTGCTGACGAACCGGGAGTAGAAGGCGTCCATCCTCGCGTCCCGCTCGGGGTGGCCGTAGTAGACGCCGAGCGACCGGTGCAGCAGGGACAGGGCCGGGTCGCTGCGGAGCGCGGCGATCCTGGTCTCGGTGGTAGCCGTCATCTGTCTCGGTCCAGTCCGTGTGAGAGGTGGCCGGGTTACGGTCCGAACGCGGTCAGGAACCGGTCCCGGAAGGCGTCCATCCGCCAGACCGGCGCCTGCGGACCGGGCTTCAGCCCGTCCTGCCAGCCCCACCCGGAGATCCGGTCCAGCACGGCCCGGTCCCGGGTGATGATCGAGATCGGGACGTCCCGGCTGGCGTTGTCGCCGGTGACGACAGCGGCGGGCTGGTGGTCACCGAGGAAGATGAACACGAGGTCGTCGTCCCCGTAGGTGCGCACGTAGGAGGTGAGAGTGCCGAGGGTGTACTCGATGGACTTCCGGTAGTCCGCCCGGATCTGGGCGGTGCTGCGGCGCTTGTCGTCGGACCTGCCGGCGCCGGCCCCGCGGTAGACCGCGCCGTCGCCGACGTCGGCCCAGTCGAGCAGCGGCGGGACGGGCGTCCACGGCGCGTGACTCGACACCAGCGCCAGCTCGGTCATCACATTGCCGTCGCGCTTCGCCTGTTCCAGGCGCTGCCAGCTGGCCAGGGTGTACTGGTCCGGCGGGGTGCCGAAGCTGAACTTCGGGCCCCGGTACGCAAGCGTCTTGGCGTTGTAGAACCGGTCGTAGCCGAAGAAGGAACCCTCCGGCCAGGCCTTGGTGACGGCGGGCATCACGCCCACTGTCTGCCAGTTCGCCCGCCGGAAGGCGCCGTTGAGGGTCATTCGGTCACTGGCCAACAGGGTGCGGTGCCGCTGGTCGTTGTCGATCCAGAGGCCGGAGAGCAACGTGTCGTGTGCGAGCCAACTGCCGCCGCCGAAGGTCGGTGAGGTGAGGAAACCGCTCTGCGCGGCGAACCCCGCCGCGCCCAGCTCGCTGGTGCCGCGGTCGAGGACCGCACCCACCTGCAGCGCGAACTCCGGGTCCTCGACGGCGTCCCGGCCGTAGCTCTCGATGAAGGCGACGACCACGTTCTTGCCGCGCAGCGCGGTCAACAGCTGGTCGCCGGGTGTGTCGCCGAACTTGTCGGCCTCAATCACGGCGCCGAACGTCTCGCGGTCGTCGAGACGCAGACGCACCTGGAAGCCGTGACCGTTGGCCAGGGTGGTCGCGGAGGTATCGGCGACCGGTACGCCCTCGACCACCCGTACGTTCAACGCGGCGCAGGCCACCCAGACGACGACCAGCGCGGCGACGATCCGAGTGGTGCCCGTGCGGTGACGGACCACCAGCCGCCGCAGTCGCCGCATCGACAGCGTGACCAGGGTGGGCAGGCCCACGACCACCGCCGCCAGGGTGATCGCCGCACCGATGGCGGCGGGCCGACCGTACGACTCGCTGAGGAAGGCGAACCCCTCGTCGACAAGCGCCCAGTCGAGCACCGGGTCGAACGCCCGGCTCAGCGCCGCGGAGAACCCCAGGTCGAGCACCTTCAGCAGGCCGAGCAGCCCGAGCGCCACGCCGGCGAGCGTCGCGACCCATCGGCTGCCACGCGACGGCAGGGCGAGCAGGAGGGCCACGACCAGCAGCGCCTCCAGGGGGATCCGCACGAACGCCGCCGGGCTGAGCCGGCCGAAGTCGTACGGCACGGTGAAGGCGAGCAGGACGAGCAACGCGGCCAGGACGGTCGTCAGCCGGCCCGCGACAGAGCGTTTCGGCCCGTGGTCGGCTCCGCTGCCGTCGGCGGCGGTGAGGTCCGAGGCTTCGCCCCTCATCGGTCTCCGTCCGTGGTTCGGCAACTGACGTACACGCGTCAAGAGCGACAACCCGGGCATCCTTCCATGATCTTCGGCGAGGGTGGGATCCGGGCTGCTCAGACGCGGGCGATCCCGCGCCGGGCGGCGGTGACCGAGGGCCGGTCCGACCATTGCCGCGCATCCGTCCGACCCGAGCCCAGCGCCGTCACGGCGCTCGGGGAACTGTGGCTCACCGGGCTGCTCGCGTGGACCATCGGGGCCGGGATGTCGTGGATGAGGGTGTGGCGGAGACGACGGGTCGTCCAGAGCCACACGACGTCACGCCCGAAGGACTCGACGAGCAGCGCCACCGACGCCAGCAGCACAACCGTCGTCAGCGGCCCGGGCAGCACGTCGCCCATCGCCACCGTCAGCACCACGCCCTGGATGGCGGCGACGACCTTGCGCCAGTAGCGCGGCGGCAGGGACCCACGCATCCACCCCAGCACCCAGCTCGCGGCGACGAAGACGTACCGCATCGCGCCGATCGCGAGCACCCAGCCACCCACCGAGGGAGCCACGTGCAGGCAGAGCACCAGGACCAGGAACGAGTCGATCTCCATGTCGAAGCGTGCGCCGAGTTCGCTCGTGGTGCCGGTGCGACGGGCCGTGTACCCGTCCACGGCGTCGAGAGCCAACGCCACGCTGGTGAGCACGACCATCAGTGCGACCGGCGCGGAGCGCCCGACCGAGTCGGCGGCCAGCGCGGTCACGCCGCCGACGAGGACCGCCCGGCTCAGGGTCACCCGGTCGGCCGGGCTCAGCGCACCCGCGCCCGAGCGGGCCATCCCCCGGCTGAGCAGGGCGCACAGGGCCGCCCCGTACGCCAGCCCCGCCACCCAGCCCGCCGCACCCAGACCGACTGTCCCCGCCAACACCGCCAGCAGGACGGTCTGCACGAGCAGCCCGATGACCGGACCAGTTCGAACCGTTGACATCGTGCCTCCGCGACTCTGGTGGGTGACCCCTGACCGTCATCACGGAAAATATGACCGATCGGTTCATTCTGAACGCGACACGCGCCAGGGTGCCATGCAGGGACGTGCCCCTTCGGCGGCCGGTTAACCGTCCACGGTGGGCAGCTCGTCCGCCGCCGGACCGGCAAGGGCGTCGATCGAGCCGTACGGGTCAGCGCGTCGGAAGGGTGAGCACGTCGGCGCCGTCGTCGGTGATGGCGATGGTGTGCTCGCTGTGCGCCGTCCGGCAGCCTGTCGCGCTGCGGAGCGTCCAGCCGTCGGCATCGGTGACGAGCGCGGCGGTGTCTGCCATGACCCACGGCTCCAGGGCCAGCAGCAGCCCTGGCCGCAGCCGGTATCCGCGACCGGGCCGGCCGGTGTTGGAGACGTGCGGGTCCTGGTGCATCGTCGAACCGACGCCGTGGCCGCCGAACTCGGTGTTCACCGAGTATCCCGCCGCGTTGAGGACGGAGCCGATCGCGTGGGAGATGTCACCGATGCGGACGCCGGGACCGGCGGCGGCGATCCCCGCCCGCAACGCGCGCTCGGTAGCGTCGATGAGCGCGACGCTCTCCGGGGCCCGTACGTCGCCCACGATGAAGCTGATGGCCGAGTCCGCGACAACTCCGCCGAGGGAGACGGCGAGGTCGAGGGAGAGCAGATCGCCGTCGGCGAGCGGGTAGTCGTACGGCAACCCGTGCAGCACTGCGTCATTCACCGATGTGCAGATGTAGTGGCCGAACGGCCCGCGCCCGAAGGACGGCTCGTAGTCGACGTAGCAGGACTGCGCCCCGGCCTCGATGATCATGGCCTGCGCCCACCTGTCGATGTCCAGGAGGTTGGTGCCGACCACGCAGCGGCTCTTCAGCGTCTGCAGGATCCGGGCGACAAGCGCGCCGGTGTCCTTCGCTCGCAGCACGTCGGTGGGGCTCAGGATCTCGATCATGCAACGCCTTCCTCGAACCGCCAATAAGTATCCCGGCCATATTATCCCGGTACTAGAATCGGAGCATGGTCAGGTTGCCACTCACTCCCGCGGAACTCGAACGGGGACAGCGCCTCGGCGCCCTCCTGCGTCGCGCCCGTGGAGAGCGTTCGATGCTGCTCACCGCGTTGGACGCGGGCGTCTCACCCGAGACCCTCCGGAAGATCGAGTCCGGCCGGATCGCCACCCCCGCCTTCCCGACCATCGCGGCCATCGCCGACGTCCTCGGCCTCTCCCTCGACGCCGTCTGGTCGGAGATCAACAAATCGGACGGCAGCGCCGAACTCCCCCGAGCGACGCGCACCGCGCGCCAACGGTTGGCCTCCTAGCGCGCGGAGGGCAACACACCTCAGGGCACACCGAAAGCTGGTCCCGGTCGACGCACGACCGGGACCAGCTGGTGGTGCGTTCAGGAGGCGGCGATGCCTTCCATGCCGATGCCGTTCTCGAACTTCGGCAGGCCCTCCACCGTGGTGACGAGATTCAGGGACCCGTCCTCGTGCACCTTGTAGCTCTGCACGTTGCCCGCTGTGGCGTTCTGCACGTACAGGAAGCCGTCGCTGGTGGTCATGTCGATCGACCCGCCGCCGGTGTCGGCGGCGACCTGCTTGACGATGTCGAGCTTGCCGTGGTCGTTGACGCGGTAGGAGCTGATCGTGGAGCTGCCGGCGTTGGCGACGAAGAAGTAGTCGCCGACGCGCTGGATCCAGCAGGGCGCCTGCTGGCCGTTGGGCACCGACGGCCCGACCTGGTCGAGCGAACCGTCGTCCTCCAACTCGAAGCGGGTCACCGCGTTCGCGCCCGACTCCGTGACCAGCAGCGAGTCCCTGCTGTCGAAGGTGAAGCCGAACGGGGTGTTCCCCGCGTCGCTGATCACGGGGTCACGGGACAACTTCCCGCCGCGGCCGATCTCGTAGCTGAACATGACGTTCGCGTTCTTGGTGGACACCAGGACGAACTCGCTGTCCGGGTCGATCTTCACCTGGGCCGGGGCGGAGGCGAACGCGGGCGGGTTGCCGTTGTGCAGCCCGAGCGACCGGTTGGCGTCCTCGATCCGGGACAGGCGGTCCTTGTGCAGCTCGAAGCCCTGCACCGAACCCTCGCCGCCGGCGTTGAGGACGTAGACGAGGTCGCCGCGCGCAGCGACGCTCACCGGCAACAGGCCGCCGGACCAGACGACCTGGACCTTGTGCAGCTTGGTACCCTCGACCCGGAACACGGTGACGGTGTTGCTGCCGGCGTTGACAGCGAACAACAGGCCCTTGTGATAGACCAGGGAGCCCTGCGAGGCCAACGCGTCGAGCGGGGCGCCGATGGTGAAGCCGCCCAGCCCGCCGGTCTCGTACTCGCCCGCTTTGGTGAGGCCGCCGTCTTCGTCGCGGTCGTACACCTTGATGGTGTTGCCCTCGGCCTTGTTGGTCTGGACGAAGAGTGCGCCCTCGTCGCCGTGGTGGTAATCACCCCCCTTGCGGTCGTCGTGGCTTCCAGGGTTACCGCCATCGGCGGAGGCGGTCCCGGGGATCGATCCGATGCTGGTCAGACCTGCCAGGAGGGCTGCCGCGAACGCGACACTGCGCTTCATCACTGACTCCTTCTGCACCCGAAGGGAGGAATACGAGTTTTCCTCTCCTTCGAAAGCTATCGGAACAGCTAGGTGAGTTCGCCTCACTTACCCTAAAGCGGTAATTTACCGTCATGACGGGAATTGACCGGACGTACGCCCCGAGATGGCCTACAGGCGGTTCCGAGAGTCAGCGCGGTTCGGGCCACCACTGTTCGAGGACGGTGGGGTCGGCGACGTACCGAGCCACCTGCGGTCGCTGTTCGAGGGTCAACGGCAGGGCCTGGAGGCGGGCACCCCACTCGGGCACCCGGTCGGCCTTGTCCAGCGCGGTGGCCAGCTCGATCAGGCCGGCCAGCGCCATCGCCTGCTCGACCACCGGCGCGTCCTCGGCGCGGCGGCGCATCCCCGAGTCGAGCGCCCGGTAGGCGGCCCGGTCGTCCATCTTGAACTCGCGCAGGATCCGCGCGTTGTCGAGCACCTGGGCCAGCCCGTCGAGCTTTTTCGACCCGCCGTACTCCACCTCCTTCTCGTTCCGCTGGATGAAGACGATGGTGTTGCCCGACGGGTCGACGATGATGAACCGCGAAGCCCCGGCCCGGTAGCGGGTCATCCGCGGCACGCCCTTCACCAGCACCTTGCCGTAGCTGCGGCGCATCGCCTCGGCGAACACCGCGTGGTACGACGCGACCGCGTCCACCATCACCAGGCAGCCACCGGACTGTTCCTTCGCCGGGTCGAGATCCTTCGGTGCCGGGCCGTAGTGCAGGTCGAACCCGCTCCACCGGAAGGCCAGGTAGACGTACGGCCTGGTCTGCTCGTAGGTGACCCGGAACCCGAGCGCGCGCCAGAACGCCAGGGTCTCCTCCGGCACCGGACAGTGCAGCAGCGGCACGGTGGTCTCGTTCGGTTGGACTCGGTCTTCGTTCGTCGTCATCGTCACTCCCGGTCCGGTCGGCAGGCCGGCCATTGTGCCAGCACCCCCGCGCGGCTCGACGATTTCCGTCTCCTACCCAGGGAGGAGACCCGCTCCGACCACCGGCCGGAACTGGGGCTTACTGTCGGACGCGATCGGCGTCAATGCCCACGAACATCTGCAGACATGACTACCGACGTGCTCCGGGCGACGCGCATGAACCGTCCCCTGATGGTCCTGGTATCCGTGATGGCGGTGCTCGCCGCCGTCGCCGTGGTCGGCATCCTCGTCGACCCCCGCGTCCTCACCGGGGCGCCGATCTGGCTCAAGCCGTTCAAGTTCGCGGTGTCGTTCGTGCTGTACGGAGCGACACTCGCCTGGATGCTCTCCCTGCTGCCACGTCGCAGCCGGGCCGTCGAGCGCGCGGTCGTCGTCATCGTCGCGGTGGCGATCGTCGAGAACGCGTGCATCATCGGTCAGGTGATCCGTGGGCAGGCCAGCCACTTCAACGCCAGCACGCCCCTGAACGCCGCGCTGTTCGCGGCGATGGGCGCGGCGATCATGGTGCTGTTCATCGCGCACCTCGTCATCGGGATCGTGGTCCTGATCCAGCGGATCCCCGATCGGGTGGCCGCGACCGCCGTGCGGTGGGGGCTGGGCCTGTCCCTGCTGGGCATGCTCGCGGCGGTGCCGATGGCGCTGCCGATGCAGGACCCGGGAATCGAGGGCATCGGTGGCGCGCACAGTGTCGGCGTGCCCGACGGTGGGCCGGGGTTGCCGATCGTCGGCTGGAGCACCACGGGCGGTGACCTGCGGATCGGGCACTTCGTGGGGTTGCACGCCCTGCAGGCGCTGCCGATCCTGGCGATCCTGCTGACCCGGTTCGCGGCGCGGTGGGACGACCGCACCCGCGCCCGGCTGCTGGCGGTGGCGGGCAGCGCGTACGGCGTCCTCACCGTGCTGTTGACCTGGCAGGCCCTGCGGGAGCAGCCGCTGCTGCGGCCGGACGCCACGACGCTCGCCGCGGTCGCGGCCCTGGTGGTCGCGACGGCGACCGCCACCGGCTTGGTGCTGGCCCGCCGGCGTCGTTCGGAACTGGCGTTGGCCGCATGACAGCGACGTTGTTCTCCCTGACGTTCGCGGTGGCCGCGCCGTTCTGGGCGCTGATGATCCTGCTGCCCCGCTGGGCGTGGACCGCCCGGATCATCGCCTCGCCGCTTGTCGTGCTGCCGGTCGTGGTGATCTACGCGTTGCTGGTGCTTCCGGCGTTCGGCGACGTGCTGCCGGCCGTGGCGTCACCGACCCTGACCGGAGTGCGCGACCTGCTGGGCACCTCGGACGGGGCGGCGGCGGGTTGGGCGCACATGATCGCGTTCGATCTGTTCGTCGGACGGTGGGCGTGGTTGGACAGCCGGGATCGGGGGGTGCCGGCCCTGGTCATGGCTCCGGTGCTGCTGCTGACCATCCTGCTCGGGCCGCTCGGCCTGGCCGCGTACCTCGCGGTCCGGACCCGGTGGCGGCCGCCGGTCGCCGCCACCGAACCGCAGCACCTAGGCTGACCACGTGAGCTGGCCGGCGCGGGTGTTGGACATGCGGGACACCCTCGTGCGGATGGCGCTGCTCGACGTTGCCGGGGTGTGCTACCTGTTCTTCGTCCCGCACTCCCCCGGCACGCCCTCGACGACACAGTGGATCCTCGCGGTGCTCGCGTTCACAGTGGGGCTGGCGGTGCACCGGTGGCCGATGGCCAACCTGCTGGCGCAGGCCGCCCTGCTGACGGTCGCGATCAGCCTGGTCGACGACGTCACCATCAACCAGGTGGGTGCGAGTTGGGCGCTGCTCGAGGTCACGATGCGGGCGCGCCGCGCCCGGGTCATCTGGCTGTCCGCCGCGCTGCTGACCGTTGTCGATCTGAGCGACTCGATCGGTGACCCGGCCGGTGAGGTCGCCTCCGGTGCCGTCGGGCTGGCCCTGGAAGTCGGCGTGCCGGTGCTGCTCGGCCTGGTCATCCGCAGCAACCGGGAGTTGAGTCGCCAGGCCGTGGAGCGGGCCCTCGCCGAGCAACGCCAACACGAGTCGGAAAGCCGCGCGGCCCGCGCCGACGAACGCAGCGCCATCGCCCGTGAGCTGCACGATGTCGTCGCGCACCACGTGGCGTCGATGGTCCTGCGGGTCGGCGTCGCCAGGCACGTGCTCACCGACCTGGAACCCCGCGTCGGCGAGGTCTTCGACGACGTGCACGGCACCGGCACCGCGGCCCTGGGGGAGCTGCGCCGGCTGGTCGCGGTGCTGCGCAACCCCGACGGGGTACGCGGTGACGCGGCACTGACAGCTATCGAACCGGCCGCGCTGCCGGCGGCGATCGGGGCGTCCATCGACCGGGCCCGGCAGACGGGTGTCACAGTGGAGGCGGACCTCGACCCGGCGATCGGGTCACTCGACGCGGTGCGGGGCATGGCGGTGCTGCGACTGACGCAGGAGGCGCTGACGAACGTGGCCAAACACGCGGGGACGTCGGCGCTCGCGCATGTCGTGGTCGCCGTGCGGGACGGCGCCGTGCACTGGGAGGTCGCCGACAACGGGCGCGGTGGGGTGCCGGTGGGCGTGCCGGCCGGTGGTGGGCACGGCATCACCGGGATGCGCGAGCGTGTCGAGGTGCTCGGCGGTCGGCTGGAGGCGGGCCCGACCGGCGCCGGGTGGCGGGTGCGTACCGTCCTTCCGGCCGTGGCCGTGGCACCCGCCGAGGCACCTGTCGGGTCGGTGCCCCGCGAACGGGAGGCCCCGGCCGGGTCACCCGCGCCGGACCCGGCGTGATCCGGGTGCTGCTGGTCGACGACCAGCACCTCATCCGGGCCGGGCTGCGGATGCTCTGCGACGCCCAACCCGACATCGAGGTCGTCGGAGAGGCCGACAACGGCCGGGAGGCGATCCCACTGGCCGGGCGGCTCCTCCCCGACGTCGTCGTCATGGACCTGCGGATGCCGGGCGTCGACGGGATCACCGCGACCACCCGGATCCTCGCCGAACGTCCCACCACCCACGTCCTGGTGCTGACCACGTTCGGCGACGACGACCACCTCTACCCCGCGCTGAACGCCGGAGCCTGCGGGTTCCTGCTCAAGGACGCCCCGCCGACCGAACTGCTGGACGGCATCCGCCGGGCCGCCGTGGGTGACAGCCCGTTCAGCCCGGACGTGCTGCGCCGCCTCGTGCGGCGCGCGGTGCACGCCCGCCCCGGGTCACCACCGGCCCGGCCGGGCCTGACCGCCCGGGAACGCGACGTGCTCGACCTGGTCGCCGAGGGCCTGTCCAACACCGAGATCGCCGACCGGCTCCACATCGGTGTCACCACTGTCAAGACCCACATCACCAGTCTGATGACCAAGACCGACAGCCCCAACCGGGTCCGTCTGGCCCTGTTCGCGCGCGGCGTCTGACGCGCGGGCACACACCCGCTAACGGCCGCAGGCGTAGCCCTGCATCCCCCGGGGGTTCGCACCGGCGGCCAGCACGCCCGTCGCCGGGTCACGGGTCACCGCACACAGCCGACCGAGGCTCCACCCGTCGGTGACCCGCACCTCGTGCCCGGACGCCCGCAGGGCCTCCAGCACACCGTCGTCGAGCCGGTCCTCCACTACCAGGACACCGGGTTCCATGTCCCGGGGATAGAACGACCCCGGCAGGCTGAGCGTGTGCCACGCCGGCGCGTCGATGGCCTCCTGCAGGCTCTGCCCACCGACGAGGTGCCGCAGCAGGAACGGCACCTGCCACTGGTCCTGCTGGTCGCCACCGGGCGTGCCGCAGGCCAGCACCGGCTCACCGTCGCGGTGCACCATCGTCGGGCTCAACGTCGTACGCGGTCGGCGGCCCGGCGCCAGCGACGAGGCGAGCCCCTCCTCCAGCCAGAACATCTGCAACCTGCTGCCCAGCGGAAAGCCGAGCTCCGGAATCGTCGGGGAACTCTGCAACCAGCCACCACTGGGCGTCGCGGAGATCATGTTGCCCCAGCGATCGACCACGTCCACGTGACAGGTGTCGCCCCGGGTCACCCCGTCCGACTGGACGGTCGGCTCTCCCGTCATGCCGTCCGTCGGCCCGGTCTGCCGCGCGGCCCCCGGTCGGACGTGGGCCGGCAGGCGCGGCTGCGCCCCGTCCGGACGCCCCGGGCGCAACTCCGCCGACGCCCGGTCGCCGATCAGGGCGGCCCGCTCCCGCGCGTACTGCGGGGAGAGCAACGCCGTGGCGGGCACGTCGACGCCGTCGCCGTACCAGGCCTCCCGATCGGCGAAGGCGAGCTTGAGCGCCTCCACCTGGGCGTGGATGCCCGCCGCGGTGCCCGGGTCGTACGCTCCCGGGTCGTCGAGCGCGTCCAGGGTGGCCAGGGCCTCCAACAGCACCGGACCCTGGCCCCAGAACCCGGTCTTCGCCACCGAGTAGCCGTGCCAGTCGAGGGTGGCGGGCGCCTCCCAACTCGCTGAGTACGAGGCCAGGTCGTCGCCGGTGACCAGCCCGGCGTGCGGGCGCCCGCTGGAGTCCTGGAACGGTCGCCGGCTGAACGCGTCGATCGCCTCGGCGACGAACCCGGTGCTCCAGGCCCGGCGCGCGGCCTCGATCTGGGCCTCCCGGTCGGCACCGGCAGCCTTTCCCGCCTCGACGAGGCGGCGCAGGGTGTCCGCGTACGCCGGGTTGGTGACCATCTCCCCCGCGGCCGGTGGGCGGCCGCCGCGCAGCCAGAGCGCGGCGGACGTGGGCCAGTGTTCCTCGAACAACGACCGGACGGCCGCCACTGTCTCACCGGCCCGGCCCACCAGCGGGTGCCCGGCGCCGGCGTAGCCGATCGCCGGTTCCAGCACCTCGGCGAGGGTGAGCGTGCCGTGCTCGCGCAGCAGCAGGAGCCAGGCGTCGACGGCACCGGGTACGGCCGCCGCGAGTGGCCCGGCACCCGGGACGAGGTCCATCCCGAGGGACCGGAAGTGCGCGATCGAGGCGCCGGCCGGTGCCGGCCCCTGCCCGCAGAGCACAGTCGGTCGGGGGTCCCGGGCGGTGGCCACGATGGCCGGCACCTCGCCGCCCGGACCGTTCAGGTGGGGCTCGACGACGTGCAGGACGAACCCGGCGGTGACCGCCGCGTCGAAGGCGTTGCCTCCGCGTTCCAGGGTGCCCATCGCCGCCTGGCTGGCGAGCCAGTGGGTGGAGGACACCATGCCGAAGGTGCCCTGCAACGTGGGTCGGGTGGTGAACGTGATGACAACGCCTCCCGTTGAGAGAGCCCTCCGAGTGGGCGACTCGGGGAGGCTATGTTGTCGGCGCTGACCGCCGCAAGACCTCCGTGGAGCGCTCACCGGGCAGGCGGGACGGCCCGCCGGTGATCAGCTCGCGGGCCGAGCCCGGCCGCCCCGCACCAGGCTGAGCAGGACGAACAGGGCGAGCACCGCCACCACCGCGCTGAAGATCTCTCCGGCGGGGCGCAACCCGATCGTCTGGATCAGCAGACCGACAGCGACCGCGGGCACCCCGAGCATGGCGAACAGGATGGCGAAGAAGGTCGACACCGTCTCGGCCCGGTGCTGCGGTTCGGTCTTCATCGTGATCGTCGCGATGCCGTCGCCGACCGCCACCCCGGACGCGACCCCGATGATCGCCGCACTGATGGCAAGCGTCGCCAGCATCGCCATCCACATGCTGACCGCGAGCAGGCCCGCCCCCACGACCAGGCCGACGCAGGCGCTGGCGAGCGCGGCGCGCGAGGACAGGACGCGGGTCAGCAGCTGACCGAACGCCGCACCGGTGAACGCCACGAAGACCACGAGCGCGGCCAGGGTGTGTGAGGTCTCGTGCAGGACAGTGCCGAGGAACAGCCCGCTCACCGACGTGAGCACCCCGAGGGCGGCGAAACCTGCACCCGCGGTGAGCGCCGCGCGGACAAAGACGCCGCGGATGGAAGCCGGTACGTGCAACCGCTGCACCCGCACTGTCACCGGCGAACGCTCCCGGACCGTCTCCGGCACCCCGCGAAGCGTGATGATGGCGATCACCGCCAGGATCAGCACGATGGCCCAGGGCAGCCGGAGCGGGTCGGGGGCCACGTCCGACACGATTCCGGACAGCAGGGTGCCGGTGGCGAGGCCGCCCAGGTTCGCGAAGATCGACACGGTGGCGGCACGCTTCGGGTGCCGAGGGCTGATCAACTCCGCGAGCGCCGCGGTCGCCGCGCCGATGATCAGCGCGGCGGAGAGACCGGCGAGGATGCGACCCACGATGATCATCGCCAGGTCCACGGCGGCCAGGAACACGGCGTCGGCGGCGACGGACAGGAGCAGCGCGATGAGGATGACCGGGCGTCGGCCGATCTGGTCGGAGAGCCGACCGAAGACCAGCAGCCCGACGACGACTCCCAGCGCGTACAACGCGTAGACCACTGTCACGGTCAACGACGAGAACCCGAACTCCATCTCGTAGAGCGGATAGAGCGGGGTCGGCACGGTGGTGCCCACGAGCGTTATCCAGAAGGCGAACGCGACGCGCACCGCGCCGGACGTGGAACCGGACCGTGTCACACGTACAGCATGGGTATCGGTCCGAGCCGAGGTGCGGTAACGGACCTAAACGCCCGCATCAGGTGGCACCGCCCAGGTCACGGGTGGCCGACGGAGGTGACCGGCGGAGTCACCCTCCGCCGGTCACCGCTCGAGGTCCGCGACCAGAGCCCTCTGCTAGGAGTTGTACGCCTGCGCGCTCACCGTGACCTGCCGGGCGAGGCCCGACCGTGCCGGCCACGAGATCCGCACCTCGCGGCTCTCCCCCGGCAGGAGCCAGAAGTAGTTGTCGCCGTAGCGGGCCGGCAGAACCCGCTTGCCGTGGTTGTCGCGAAGGGCGAGGCGCACCAACGCGGCGACGGTACGGCCCTGGTTGCGGACCGTCGTGGTGAGGGTGTTCCGCCCGTCCACGACACGTACGGTGCTCGACGACGTCGACAGTCGGGTGCTCGGCACGTCGTTGAGCGCCCGCAGCTGCTCGGCCTTGTCGTAGCGCCAGTAGGTGTTGTCAGCGAGCAACCGGTGGCGGCTGTCCCGCAGCTCCAGTCGGACCAGGTGCAGCCCGCCGCCGTCCGGCACGGTGAGCGGGAAGACCGCCGTGGTGGCCGAACGGGCCACGTCCACGCGCTGACGCTGGGGCGAGCCCAGCGAACGGCCGTTGAGGTCGTACCGTCGGGCGTTCACTGTGACCCCGCTCAGCGGCGCGGCAGTGTGGTTGACCACCCGGACCTGCCAGGTGCCCGGGTCGGCCTGGACGTGCACCGGCTCGCACCCCTTGCGGGCGCCGTAGTAGGCACCGTTCACGTCGAGGTCGTAGTCGTAGGTCTGCCAGACCGTGCTGTGCCACGCCGGGTGCGACATCCACAGCAGCAGACCGGTGGCGTCCTCCCACAGGTTCGCGTTCCACGCCTCGAACATGGCGCGGTGGCTCTCGTAGTTGACGAACTGTGCCCGGGTGGCGAACTCGTCGAGCGAGTCGGACTCGCCGAGCCGCGCGTCGATCGCCGCCTGGTACGTGCCGACGCGCTGGTTACCGATCGTCGACCAGTCGTGGTAGTTCCACACCTCGCCGATCGGCCACTCCGGCGCGTCACCGACGAGGTTGCGCATGCTCTCAAGCACCGACACGACCGGCATGCCGATCTCGGTGTGGAAACCGAACGCGCCAGTGTCGTAGGTGTTCCTGTTGTTGTACGTCGCCGGCTCCACCCAGTGGTAGGGGCCGTGGCCGCTGACGATGCCGCCGGCCGAGTTGGGGATGTAGAGGATCTCCGGGTGCTCGGCGGCCGCGGCCTGCTTGAGCCCGGCGTCCACGATCGGCGGCGGGTCACCCTCGTTCGCGCCGCACCACACCACGATGCTCGGGTGGTGGCGGAACCGCCGGATGGTGTCGGCGGCGATGTCGACGTAGCCGGGCGGGTTGGGCAGGAACGCGCCCGCCTGCCAGAAGTCGTTCCACACCAGGATGCCCTGCTCGTCACAGGCCTGGTACAGCTCCTCGCGGTTGCTGCTGCCGAGCCAGTTGCGGATCATCGTGAAGTTCATGTCGCGGTGCATCTCGACCGTGTCGGCCAGCCGGTCGGGCAGCACCCGGCGCAGCAGCTCGTCCCAGCCCCAGTTGCCGCCCCGGGCGAAGACCGGCACACCGTTCACGCTGATCTTGAGCTGGGTGACGGCGTTGCTCACCGACTTCACGTCGGTCCACCGCTGCCCGTCCTCCGAGACCTGGATGACGAAGTCGCGGGCGTACGCCTGCTCCCAGACGATGGTGACCTGGTCGAAGCTGACCGGAGCACCGAGGTCGACCTGGATCCACTGGTTGTCCTCGAACGTCGACGACCACCGGGTCCGGGGGTTCCCGTCGACCGCCCGGTCCGGACCGTTCGTGTCGCTGTCGGACGACGACGCGGTGGCGGCCTTGCGCAGGGCCAGGTCGACGTCTGGCTCGGCCTGCCGCTGCACCGAGAGCGCCCACATGGACACGCCCCAGGAGGTCACCCGTGCCCCCGTCTGGATGCGCAGGTGCCGGGCCGTCTGGCTGGCGAACGTCTCGACCTGGGTGGCGCGGCTGCCCAGCGGGGTGTCGTTGCTGACCGACGTCACGTCGTCCCAGGCGTCCCCGTCGGTGGAGACCTGAACGCGGTAGTCGAGCGCGTACGCCTGCTCCCAGACGATCGTCACCCGGTCGAAGTCGACAGCCGCACCGAGGTCGACCTGGATCCACTGGTCGTCCTCGGCCTGCGAGGCCCAACGGGTCGCCGCATCGCCGTCGACGGCCTTGGCGGGACCGTTGCCGTCGTTCTCCGACGACGACGCGGTGGCGTCGCGACGCAGGGCCAGATCCGGGCCGGTACCGTCGGCCACCGACAGCGAGAACATCGAGATGCCCCAACCGGTGGCGCGCTGACCGGCCTGGATGCGCACGTGCCGGGCGTGCTGCCGGGCGAACGTGACGGTCTGGGCCGCCGCGCCGTCGACGAACTCCAGGGCGGGCTTGCCGGGCGGCGAGACGACGATCGGCTGGTGCCAGTCGTAGGCGAACTCGCGAACACCGAAGCGCAGCGCGCGCCTGTCGCTGACCGCGCGCCCGACGGTGGCGGTGAGCGTGAGGTCGTACAGGTGGGGGTCGCCGTAGCCGTTGGGCCACCAGAGCCGGGGCTTGCGCAGCCGTAGCGCGCGGAAGCGCTCCGGGGTGAAGGTGACGGTGCTGCTCCCACCGGCGGGGACGGTCACTGTGGACTCGACGCGTACCTTGTCGAACTCGGCGCGGACGGTGACAGTGGCGGCGCTGGCCGACGCGTTGCGGACCGGCACCCGGATGGTGACCTCGGCGGTGTCGGTGCCGGGCAGGTCCGGCAGCGTGGTTTGCACGTGCGGGTCGCCGACGACCACGGCGCCGGTGCTGCGCAGCCGGACGTGGTCCCAGAGGCCGGTGACCCGGTCGCGCACGGCGGGCATCCAGTCCCACCCGGACACCGCCAGGTAGGTGGGCGCGTCCAGGTAGTGGTGGGCCGACTGGAGGAAGGTACGACCGTCGGTGCCCTTGTCGCCCGGGGTGCCCGGGTGCGGCATCGGGGTGACCCGGACGGCGAGGACGTGCTCACCCCGGTGACCGGCCAGCGCATCGGTGATGTCGAAGGCCGCCCGCGCGAACGGGTGCTTGACACTGCCGACCTGCACACCGTTGACCCAGGCGGTCGCCTCGTGGTTGATCCCGTCGAACTCCAGCCAGATCCGTCGCCCGGGCGAGGTGTCCAGGTCGCGGGGCAGCCGCAGCGCGCGCCGGTACCACCAGGTGTGCCGGGACAGCGCCTCCGGGATGCGCATGTTGTTGAAGCCGGCCACCGGGTCGGGGAGGTGGCCCTGCTCGACAAGGGCGCCCAGCACGGTGCCGGGCACCGTCGCCGGCAGCCAGGACCGGACGTCGACGCCGGCGCGGGAGAGTTCGGCGCCGTCGGTGGTGCCGGCGAAGTCGTCCATCGTCAACGACCAGCCCGACTCCAGCGGCACAGTGCCGTCCGCCGCCACCCTCAGCTCGGGGGCCGGCCCGGTGTTGCCGCCCTCCCAACTCGTCCAGCCCTCGGCCTCCGGCCGGCCAGCCAGCGGTACGCCGTAGACCTGGAAGCCGTTGAGGCCCACCGGGTTGCTGTTCGAACGCTTCGTGGCGGTCATCCGGATCCATCGGGCGGTGACCGGCTCGGGCAACCTGATGACCTGCTCGCCGCCCTTGCCCTCACTGGTCTCGTACACCGATCGCCAGTCGCGGCCATCGGTGGAGACCTCGATCCGGTACGCCGTCGCGGCGCTGGAGAGGATCTCGTCGCCGTCGGTGTCGGTGTAGTTGCCGTCGAACGGGCTGTCGGTCAGCGTGGCCTCGAAGACCAGGGAGACGGCCTCGATCCGGCACGGCGCCTGGAGGTCCACCGAGATCCACTGTGGATCGCCGCTGGCGGCGCGCCAACCACTTCCCCGGACGCCGACCTGCGGCAGGCCGTCCACGGCGAAGGTGGCGGGCGTCGGGGCGTAGTCGGTCGAGGAGACCGTCACCGGGCGGTACCGGGCGAGGTCGGTGGCGGTCGGGGAGGTGGGCGGCGGGGTCGCCGGGGTCGGTACGGCGGCGGTCGCGACGGCGTCCGGCAGGGCCGCGGTCACCCCGACCGACGCCAGCAGCGTCGCTCCGGCGGAGAGGAAGGTACGCCGGGAAATCGGCGATGGCTCGGACATCTTGCCTCCAGACATGACAACGTTGTCAGGTGGCGGTGGGTCTGTGACAACGTTGTCAGATGGTGGCCCGATGTTTCCCGGGAGTCAAGGCCCTGGGTCGATCGTGATTCCCCGAACACGTTCCGCAGCTGATCTACTTCGGACATTGACACGCGGGCGAACGCTCGACCTGTCGGCGCGGGGTCCGGGCTGCGGGCTACGGCCGGCGGGCGGCCCTGAGCGGCGGGCGGCGGGCGGCCCTGAGCGGCGGGCTACGGCGGCGGGGCCCCGGCGGCGGGCTACGGCGGCGGCGGGCTACGGCGGCGGGCACCAGGGCCGCGGGGCTGCATGGCTGGCGCACCCTTTGGAGCTGATGCCCCCAACGAATCAGACCGGATGCCTGCCGCTTCCGCCTCCCGACTGGAAACCTCATCCGGCAGCGCCGCCAATGCCATGATGTCGCAGACGATTCAGCTCCAAAGGCTCTGACCAACACGTCCTCACCCCCGCGACGCGAAGCCCGATCGCAGGTCACGGCAGCAGAACCCCGTTGATCCGTCCACGCCACGACCGCCGGAGGGTGGGCGAGGCGTTCACCCGTACCCCCGAGGGGAGCGGCACCGCCGACTGCCGGAAGGTGACCGCGGTGCCCGTCGGGCACCCGGCCGGGTGACGACCGCCTGGCCGCACGGCCGCGCGGTCAGCTCGCCGGCCCGGTCTCGCGGCGGCCGGAGTCCCGAGGGTGGTATTCGGGGCGAAGCTTCGCGCTCGCGAACGCCGACTTCACCGCCGCCGAGAGCGCGGCGATGTCGTACGCGCCGTGGTGTCGCCGGCCGTTGATGAAGAAGGTCGGGGTGCCGGTGACGCCGCTGAGGTCGGCGGAGTCGACGTCCTCGGCGATGCGGTCCACTCCCATCCTCTTCACCATGTGCTCCCGGAACCCGTCCAGGTTGAGGCCGAGCTGTTTGGCGTAGCCGAGCACCTCGACGGGATCGAGAGCGTGCTGGTGGGCGAGCAGCAGGTCGTGCATCTCCCAGAACGCGCCCTGCTCCCCCGCCGCTTCGGCGGCCTCGGCGGCGAGTTGGGCGTGCGGGTGGACGTCGGTGAGCGGAAGGTGGCGCCAGACGTACCGGACATTGGCGAAATCCGCCAGCAACTCTCGGACCACCGGCTCGGCCTGCCCGCAGTAGGGGCACTCGAAATCGCCGTACTCCACCACCGTCACCGGTGCGTCGAGCGACCCACGCATGTGGTCGCGCTCCGCATCGACGGGCAGCATCAGGTCGACGATCCCCTCGGTGACGCCCAGCAGTGCGCGGGTCCGCCGCGCCGGTGAGAGTCGTCTGACGGAACGGAACACCATCCAGGTGACGACTGAGGCACCGACCGTCGCCACGAGAATTCCGAACTTCGCCTCATCCAGGGCCGGGCCGCTCAGGGCATGGGTCGCGATCAGAAGCGCGACGGTGAAACCGATTCCGGAGATCGTGCCGACCCCCGCGACGGCGACCCAGCCGACGGGTGGCCGGAACCGGTTGCCGCTCAGCCGGGTCACCAGCCACGCGGTGGCCAGGATCCCGGCCGGCTTACCGACGACGTACGCGACGACGACGCCGACCGTCACCGGCGAGGTCACAGCCCTGGTCAGCAGGTCGCCGTCGATGACGATCCCGGCGTTGGCCAGCGCGAACAGTGGCACCACCAGATAGCTCGCCAACGGGTGGTAGAGCGTCTGCAGCCGCTCGTTCGGCGACAGCGCCGAGGTGAGCCCGGCACGGGCCATCCGGGCGAGTTGCGGGGTGGGCTGCTCCCGGAAGAGGCGGAACTGGTCGCTGGCCCGCTGCAGGTCACCGCGGCCGGGAGCGTAGGCGTAGGTCAACAGCCCCATCACCAGACCCACCGCGACCGGGTCGACACCGGACATCGAGACGGCGAGCCAGGCCGCCACCCCGAGCAACGCGTAGACCGGGCCGAACCGCACCCCGCAACCCCGGACGAGCAGCACGACGCCGAAGATCGCCGCCGCGACGATCAGCGCCCTCAGCGAGGGGTGATGCGGGTACGCGATGGCCAGCACCGCGATTGCGACCACGTCGTCGACGACGGCGACGGTCAGCAGGAAACCCCGCAGCCGTTCCGAGAAACGCGGCCCGAAGACGGCCAGCGCGCCCAGGGCGAGCGCCGTGTCGGTGGCCATCACCGCACCCCACCCCGCCGCTGTGGTGTGCCCGGCGTTGATGGCGAGATAGATCGCGACCGGCACGAGCATGCCGCCGAACCCGGCCAGCATCGGCAACGCCAGCCGACGCCGCTCCCGCAGCTCGCCGATGTCGAACTCGCGACGCAACTCCAGCCCCGCGACCAGGAAGAAGAAGGTCATCAGGCAGCTGTTGACCCAGGTACGCAGGTCATGCGACACCTGCCAGTCGCCGAGCCGGACGGAGAAGGAGGTCTCCCAGACCGACTCGTACGACGACACGTGCAGGTTCGCCCAGACGAGAGCCACCACCGCGGCGATCAGCACCGCCCGGGCTCCGCCCGTCTCGGTACGCAGGAACGAGCGCAGCGGGGCGTCGAACCGCCGGTCCCAGATGGTTCGGGCGGACCACGCCCGCTGCGTATTGTCGCTCGTCACGGAAACAATCTTCGTCGCCCTGGACCGTCACGTGGTCCGGATTGCCACTCCTCCTCCGCGAACACGTCTCCTTGGCGGCACCCCTGCCGCGTCGATCTTGCAGTTTCGGTCGTCGAGATGCAGGTTTCTGCGTCATATGTCGCGACAGAAACTGCAAGATCGCGCCCCGACTCCGCCGATCATGGAGTTGTGGTGCCTGGTTTAGCGCCGTAGCAGGTGCTTTGTTACCCACCACAAGTCCATGATCGACGGGACGGGCGGGGCTTGACGGGCCGCCCGCTTCGCCTAGCGCGACTCCTTGGCGTTCGATCCCTGGGCATGCACGCAGCGCCACTGGTTGGTAGCGTGCCGGTGATGTTGCCGGTTGTCGCCGGCAGCGGTCCCCTGGGGAGGGTCGACGTGTGGGCGGACGACGCTGCTCTCGACGCGGCGGAGCGCCGGCTCGACGAGTGGGAGACGTCGCTCGCCGAGCGGGCGGCACGGGCCAAGACTCTGTCGGCGACGATGAAGGATCTGACCGGCACCGCCCACAACACCGAGCGGACCGTCGACGTCACAGTCGACTCAGCCGGCCTGCTGATCGACCTACGGCTCGACGAACGCGTCCGGCAACAACCCGCGGCGCACACCGCTCGGCAGATCCTGGAGACCACCGCTGCCGCGCGCGCCGACCTGCTTCGACGGGTCAGCGTCGCAGCCACGGAGTCATTTGGCGACGACGTGAGCGCCCAGGCCATCATCGACTCGTACCGCAGCCGGCTCCTCTCCGACCAGGGATCGAACGATGCCCGCCGGTGACGGCATCCAGGTCGACCCGGACGACCTGACCGCCCACGCGGCCCGCCTCGATCGCGGCGCCAGCAGCCTCGACGCCGCCCAGCAGGCAGGCCAGCACGTCCGATTGGGCACCGACGCCTACGGGCAGCTCTGCGCGATGATGCCGGCGCTGCTCGACAGCCTCCAGCGCACGCTGGTCGACAGCATCGGCGCCGCCGCCGCATCGGTACGGGACACCGCCGGCAAGCTCCGGGTCGGGGCCGACCACTACCGAAGCTCCGACGCCCACGCCAAGCAGCTACTCGACGGGGTGCGGCGACACAGGTGACGTCGAACCCGCTCGTCGCCGCCGCCGCTAACACCCCGCCCAGCGCCTGGGCGGGCGTGTGGATATGTGAGGACATCGAACTCATCGCCCAGGGCGTCCGCACCGGCAGTTGGATCGACGGCAGCCTCGGCGTGGTGAGCGCCGGCCTGGACGCCCTCGCCTTCGTCTCCGACCCGGTCGGTGCCCTCCTGCAGTACGGGATCGCCTGGCTCATCGAACACGTCAAGCCACTCAGCGAAGCGCTGGACTGGCTCGCCGGCGACCCGGCCCAGATCACCGCACACGCCCAGACCTGGCGCAACGTCGCCGGCTCGCTCCGCGACCACGCCGCCGAACTGGCTCGCGCCGTCCGCAGCGACCTCGCCGGCTGGGGCGGCAGTGCCGGCCCCGCCTACCGCGCCTGGGCCAACGAACAACAACAAGCCATCACCGGTCTCGCCCAGGGTGCCGACACCATGGCCGCGATCACCGAAGGCGCCGCCGGCCTGGTGGCCGCCGTCCGACTCCTGGTCCGCGACGCCATCGCCACCTGCGTGTCCCGCATCATCGTGTACGCGGGCGAACTCCTCATCACCGGCGGACTGGCCGCGCCGCTGGTCGTGGAGCAGGTAACGACAGTGGTGGCGTCGTGGGGAGCGCGGATCGCGCGGTTGTTACGCGGGCTGCTGGCGAGTTTGCGGCGGCTGATGCCGGAGATCCGCCGGCTCGGTGACCTCATCGAGAAGCTCAAGCAGGCACTGGGGCGGCTTCAGAAGCAGTCAACCGGCCCGCAGAAGCCCGATGGCCGTGAGCCGACGAAGATTCCGGGTGATCCCAGTCGACCGGACTTTGCCATGGCCGAAATCGACTCACGGAAGATTGCCGACTACGCCATGAACCCGGATCACCCTGTCGGTAAGAACAAGTATCGCGTCATCAACTCCACCACCGGCCTCGGGCCGGACGACGCCGACCGGATCATGCAGCAGATTCGCGAAGGCGTCCTCGCTGGCAAGCCTTTAATGGGCAGGGCCGACGAGTACGGTCAACGGTGGAACGTAGACCTACCCCTCACTGGGCCCCATGGCACGGTCATCGTCCGCACGGCCTGGATACTGGAGAACGGGTCCTCTGCACCCCGAATGGTGACCATCTCGTTCCCGCCCAAGGAAGGGTGACATGTTGGAGCTGTACGACGTGGTTGAGCTCCGCGAGGCCATTGCGGGAGAGCAGTTGTCTCGCGGGGCAGTCGGCACCGTCGTTCACATCTTCAGCGGCCCTCCGCCTGCCTACGAAGTCGAGTTCGCCGACGCCGATGGCCGCACCATCGCTTTGGCCACGCTCCGGGCCGACCAGGTAATACACCGAGGCGGCTAGGCCGTGTTTCGTAGGGCGTTGATGTTGGGGCGTGGCGGTGGTCGCTAATTGAAGAGGTCTCCGGTAGGTGGTTCAGCGACCAAGCTAGAACTTCACACCGGAGACCTCGTGCCGAGCGTAACGGCAGCGAGGCGACATGACCTGACCGACGTGCAGTGGGCGGCGCTGGAACCGGCTAGTCATGAAGATGGTCTGCTGCGCCTTCGTCGGCGGTGCCCGCAACAACGTGCTGGCTCGTTGAAGGCATCTGCCCTCGTGCAAAGGCGGCAACGGAGGCTGACCTGGGCTGATCGCCCGGTTGGTCTCGGCAGCGCGAACCGTGCGAGTAGGGTCCAGTCACGGTCGACGAAAGGCAGATCAACCATGACGATCCCCCATCTCACGGCAGCCGACGGCACGACTCTGCCGGCGATCGGGCTCGGCACGTACAAGCTGAACGGCTCGGCTGGTGTCGACGCGATCAGTCAGGCGATCCGGTCGGGCTACCGGTTGATCGACTCGGCGGTGAACTACGAGAACGAGGGCGCTGTCGGCCAGGCGGCCCGGTCGGCCGGCGACCTACGGGACGAGCTGATCGTCACCTCGAAGCTGCCGGGTCGGCACCACCGCTACGAAGAGGCGCTAACCACCGTCGAGGAGAGTGTGTTCCGCACCGGCCTCGACCGGGTCGACCTGTATCTGATCCACTGGCCGAACCCCAAGGAAGACCTGTACGTGCAGGCGTGGCGGGCGCTGATCGAGGCGCGTGAGCGTGGCCTGGTGCGGCACATCGGGCTCTCCAACTTCCTGCCCGAGCATATCGAGCGGTTGGTGGCCGAGACCGGGGTGGCCCCGGTGGTCAACCAGATCGAGGTGCACCCGTACTTTCCGCAGCAGGAGGCGATCGCCTACCACCGGGAGCACGGCATCCTGGTGCAGGGGTGGAGCCCGCTCGGCCACGGCAACGACCTGCAACAGCACCCAGTCGTCGTGGAGATCGCGACCGCGCATGGCGTCAGCCCTGCGCAGACGATTCTCGCCTGGCACGTGGCCCGTCAGGTGATTCCGCTGCCCAAGGCCGCCTCCCCGCAGCGGCAGGCCGAGAACCTTGACGTCTTCGGTATCACGCTCACCGACGCGCAGGTCGAGGCCATCACCGCGCTGGGCCGCCCGGACGGGCGCCTCTCGGACCAGGACCCGGCGGTGTACGAGGAGTTCTGATCGCCCCCCCGAGCATGCTCGACCAGCACCACGGAGCGTGACGTCTGTGGGACCGGACGCGGTAATGAGCGTGATGACTGTGAGGCATCAATATGCCTGTGAGTCATCACGCTCATCACCACATCGGCCGGCAAATTTACGGAGCTCGAACGCCGGCGTGACGAACGCTCAGACGAGCCCGCCGAGGGCCGGGTCGCTGATGCTGTCCTTGCCGTTCTCGACATGACCCGCGCACCGGTACGAGAAGTCGGTGTCGCCGGCGACGGAAACCGTCAGGTCGTACCAGCCGTGGGCGCGGGCGAGCGCCCAGGTGGCCCGCTCGGTTTCACCGGGGCGTAGTGACAGCTTGACCGAGCGGGCGTTGTACCCGTCCCGGACGGTCACCTCGATCCGCTTCGACAGGCGGTTCTGAAGTGCGAGGACGACCTTCTCGCCCCGCTCCTCGTAGGAGGGGGTGACGTCGAGCGGGGACCGGCCACCGGCGAACCGACGGTAGAAACCGTTCGGGCCGTGCACGGACAGGTCGTACCCGGACTCGATCTTCCAGGTGTCGGTCAGGTGCTTGCCCGGCTCGACCGTGTAGCTGCGCGGGGCGTCCGCGCTGCCGGGCTGGCGAACCTGGAAGACCGCGGCGACCCCACCGGTGTTACGGAAGTCGATGCGGAACGAGTCGGCGCCGAGGTGACCGTCGGCGTGCAGGGTGTACGGGATCGGCCGCGCCGGGCGTACCCCGTGCTCCTGCTTCGGCAGCCGCTGGCCGGTCGGCGGGACCGGGACCTCGTCGGGGTGTCGGACGAGGTCCTCGGGCTTGAAGTCGTCGGTGTCGGGCAGCCTGACCTCGCGGGAGCGGTTCGGGTGCCGGAAGTCGAAGGCGCTGGTGAGGTCGCCGACGACGGCCCGTCGCCACGGGGTGATGTTCTTCTCGATCAGGTCGGGACGGCCGTGCCCGAACCGCGCCTCCAGGAACTTGATCAGTGAGGTGTGGTCGAAGACCTGCGAGTTGACGTAGCCGCCGCGCGTCCACGGCGAGACGATGACCATCGGCACCCGGATGCCGAGGCCGTACGGCCCGGCCGGGTGGTCGGCGTCGCCGGGGAAGATCTCGTTGGTGGTCGGCACTGTCGACTGCCCGTGCTCGCGGCTCTGCGGAGGCGTCGGCGGGACCACGTGGTCGAAGAAGCCGCCCTCCTCGTCGTACGTGATGAAGAGCGCCATCTTGCTCCACACCTCGGGGTTCGACGCGAGGATGTCGACGACCTGGGAGATGTACCAGGAGCCGTACGCGGGCTCCCAGTTCGGGTGCTCGGTGTACGCCTCGGGCGCGGTGATCCAGGAGACCTCGGGCAGGCGTCCCGCCTCGACGTCGGCGCGGAAGTCGGCCAGCAGCGCCTCCGGGTCGCGGCCCTGGGTCCTGACCTCCGTGCCGGTCTTGGCCCGGTCGGCGAGCGGCGTTCCGGCCTGTGCGTTCTGGTACTGGTGGAAGTAGAGCAGCGAGTTGTCGCCGTAGTTGCCGATGTACGGGTCGTTCGTCCAGCCCCAGGAGCCGGCGGCGTTGAGGCCGGTACCGACGTCCTGGTAGATCTTCCAGGAGATGCCGTTGCGCTCCAGCCGCTCCGGGTAGGTCGACCAGTCGTAGCCGGCCTCCGCGTTGGTGATGACCGGCCCGCCGCCCTTGCCGTCGTTGCCGACCCAGCCGCTCCACATGTGGTAGCGGTTCGGGTCGGTCGGCCCCATCAGCGAACAGTGGTAGCTGTCGCAGACGGTGAAGGCGTCCGCGAGTGCGTAGTGGTACGGCAGGTCCTGGCGGGTGTGGTAGGTCATCGCCGTGACGCCCTTGTTCGGCACCCACCTGTCGAACCGGCCGTCGTTCCAGGCGGCGTGCCCGTCGTTCCAGCCGTGCGGCGGGTCCGGCAGGAAGGTCTGGCCGAGGTTCTTCACCTCGGGGCGGAAGGGCAGCAGCTCGTCGGTCCCGTTGGGCTGGTGCCACACGTCTTTGCCGGACGGCAGTGTCGCCGGATGGGGGTCACCGAAGCCGCGTACGCCGCGCATGGTGCCGAAGTAGTGGTCGAAGGAGCGGTTCTCCTGCATCAGGATGATGACGTGCTCGACATCGTTGATCGTGCCGGTCCGGTTGTTCGCCGGGATGGCGAGCGCCTTGCTGAGGTCCAACGGGAGCGCCGCGCCGATCGCGGGAACTCCCATCGCCTTGAGGAACGTACGGCGATCCACAGTGCCCATAACTCCGCCTTTGTGCGACCTGGTCGGGAAACTGGCGACCGGACGCTACCGACGGCGGGTTGACGGCAGATGACCGTGGTTCGATGGTTCTGCGACCACTTGTCAACCGGCTCTGGGCCGGAAAGGCACTGGTCACGCGGCCGTGTCGTCGACCCGGGTGAGCCGTCGATGGCCGCGAGCAGGATCGTGGCGCTCTCCGGCCGGGGGATCGACAAGGTGGGCGACTTCTCCCCCGGGTTGGTCGCCGACGTGGCCGCGACGCTGTTGACCACGCCCGGTCACCACGAACAGGTGTACGACCCGGCGGGCGGCATGAGAGCGGCGTAACAGGTGATCTGCCCGCATACCGTGAGTACCCCGACGTACCGTGAGATCGTGCCGACGAGAGAGATACTCACCAAGGCTGACCTCGCCGAACTTCGCCGTTCGGCGCTCGGGACGGCCAATCCGCTCGGTGTCGCCGCCGACGTCGCGCAGGCTGCCGAACAGGGGCGGCTGGAGGACCCGGACGACGCCGGGGACGCGTTCACGCTGGCCGCCGAGATCGCGGAGACCCGGGCCCGGCCCGAGGCCGCGTTGCGCTACGCGGAGCAGGCACTGGCGGCGTACCCGTCCGGCGACGACCCTCGGGCCGGGTTCGCCCGCGCGTTGCGGGCCCGCGTGTTGTTCCGGGCCGGCGGTCACGACGACGAGGCGATAGCCGAGTTGACCGCGTTGCGCCCGTTGCTGCTCGTGCAGCCCGACGCCCCCGCCTACGTCAGTGCCGCGCTGGACGCCGGTGGGCGTTCGGCGACGGCCGAGACGTGGCTGAGTGAGGCGGTCGACACGGTGCTCAATGAACGCGCGACCGCCGCGTCCGGGCCGGCCAGCACGGCGATCGACCCGGTGGTCGATCTCGGGCCGCCGGACGCGCCCGGTGTCGCCTTCTTCCTGTTGCAGCAACGGCATCGGGTACGCCGCAATCTGAACCTGCCGCACGACAGGCAGGACGACCTGGCGGACCGGCTGGAGACCCAGCTCGTGCGTCGGGCCGGCGAGCGGCGGGACGCGGAGTCGGATCTGCTCTTCTGGCCGCGGGCCGAGTTCGATCGTCTCCTCGCCGACCATCCCGCCCTCGCCGAGGTGTACGGGCCGGACTGGGACGCGCACCGCGGCCGGCTGGAGACGGAGCTGGTTCGGCTGCGGGGTGCCGGTCAGGCCGGGTTGGGTGTCTTCGCCGCGACAGTGGCCGGGTTGACCGCGTTCGCCGGCCGACGGGGCGGCGAACCGGCCGACCCGGCGGTCCGGGCGGGCTACGCGGCGGAGGTGTCGGCGCGGCCGAGCGCGCGGATCGCCTGGCCGCCGGAGCGCAACGATGCCTGCTGGTGCGGTTCCGGCCTCAAGTACAAGAAGGACTGCCTGCCGCGCTCCCGGAACTGACCGGGCCGGCTGTCGCGCGGCGGCGGCCGACCTGGCCGGGAGTAGTAACGTTCCTGACGGCTTTGACGTCCCTAGCCGTCAGGAGACCTCGTGCTGGTCATCGCGCGCCTCGGTGAGACCCTCGACAGCCATCCCCGGTCGGCCGAGCGGCTCCTCGTCGATTGCCCAGTGCCCGGTGCCGACGAGTTGGGTTCGGTGGCAGTCTGAGCGCGCACGGGGTCGCGGTGCTCGGCTTCCTGGTCGCCGTCGCGCCGATCACCGCCACGCCGGGCGCGAGCCTGACCCTGGTCGTCTCGCGGGTCGCCACCGGCGGGCGGCGGCAGGGCTGGTGGGTGATCCTGGGTACGGTGACCGGGCTCTACGTGCACGCCACGCTGGCCGCTGTCGGCCTGGCCGCGCTGGTGCTTCGCTCGTCGCAGGCCTTCTGGGTGGTCAAGCTGGTCGGGGCCGGTTATCTGGTCGGGCTCGGGCTCTGGATGCTCTGGTCCGCGTCGCGTCGCCGCCCGGAGGCGGGACGGCGACCGGCGGTTTCCGCCCGGAGGTTGCCCTGGCGCGTGGACCACCCGTACCTGCAGGGGTTGCTCGGCAACGTGTTGAATCCCAAGGCTGCTGCCATCTACCTCACCCTGGCACCGCAGTTCCTCGAACCAGGCCGACCGGTGCTGGTGCCGATGTTGCTTCTTGCCACGGCACACTGCGCGCTGCACACCTGCTGGCTCGCCGGTTGGACGGTGGTGTCCGGTGCCGCCGCCCGGCTGCTCCGCACCGCGGCGGTGCGACGAACGCTCGACCGGCTGACCGGTGTGATCCTGCTCGGCCTCGGCGTTCGCGCGGCGGCGACCTGAGTCGCCGACGGTGACCGGCTCGATGCGGAAGCAATCTTGGGGGCTGACATGCCCCGGCGGTACCGATAGCGTCCTCCCCCGGACGGGTCGACGTCCGCCGAATTCAGGAGGATCCGCCGATGTTCGAGGAGTTCATGGGCATCCCTGCCCACCCTCTGCTGCTGCACGCCGCTGTCGTGTTCGTGCCGCTGCTGGCCCTGCTGGCTGTCGGCTACGCGCTCGTCGCGCCGATCCGGCCGCACACCCGCTGGGTACTGGGGTTGCTCGCGTTGGGCGCGCCGGTCGCCGCGCTGCTGACGAAGCTTTCCGGTGACGCGTTCCTCGAACGGATGCGGGCGGCAAACCGGGTCACCCCCGAATTCCTTCCGCGGCTTCAGACGCACCAGGACTTCGGTGACCTCACGCTCTACGCGACGATCGGTTTGGCGGTCGTGGCGCTGGGACTGGTCCTGCTCGTACCACCGACGGCCGCCGGGACCGGTGTGGAGGGTCGTCCCGGCCGGCTTCTGACCCTGGCGTTGCAGGTGTTGTCCGTGGTGGCCGCCGGCGTCGCCATCTACTACGTGTTCCGCACCGGCGACTCCGGGGCGAAGGCGGTCTGGGAAGGGCAGTGACGGTCAGGCGACGTCACTGCGCGCCCGCCAGGAGAGCGCCACGAGCCACCCGGAGATGAGCACCGCTCCGACGGCGAAGCGGATGCTCGCACTGCCGTCGCTCCACGGCAGGGCGGTGAGCACGAAGGCGAGGGCACTGCTGGTGGCGCTGTAGCGCGCCCAGGTCCGGTCCCCCTGGGCGGCGAACCGTCGAGCGATCAGCAGGCCGGCCGCGATCAGCGACAGGAACGCCGCCGCCCCACACACCGTGTGCAGGACGCTGTCCGTGCTGGCCTGCTCGGGCAGCCCCGCCGGGGCGCCGGGTGGCCAGCCGAGTGCGGGATCGGGCACGAAGATCCCACCGCCGACCATCCGTCACGACGAACGAGGTGGGGCCGGATCGACACCGCTACCAAAAAGGTGGTGCGGCCCGGCCCGATCGGGGCCGAGCCGCACCGTTGGGTCGACGGTCAGCCGGCGTGGTACGCCCGGATGATGGTCTGGTCGATTCCGCTACCGCCGTTGGCGGCGGCCTTCACCCGCAGCGAGACTGCCTGTCCGGCGGTGGCCTTCGGCAGCTCGACCCGGTAGCTGTCACCGCTGCCGGTGACCCGGGCCGACTTCCAGGTGGCGCCGTCGTCGGTCGACGTCCAGACCTGGAACGACGTCACCTTCTGCGTCTTCACACTGTGCGCCTGCCGGACGGTCAGCTCGGCCGTGCCGTCGACCGGGTGGTTGTCGTGGTCCATCGGCAGGGCGTAGTCGACCGCGAGCAGCGGCAGCGGCACGTTCCCGGTGCCGTCCGGGCCGGCGGACCGGAACGTCCACGACGTGTTGACAGTGGTGGAGATCGGCAGGATCAGACTCGTGTCGACGTCGAGGGTCACCCGGTAGTCGGCCATCGACTGCGGAACGCTGAAGTCGCCGTACGGGCCGGACCGCTCGTCGACGAGCGTGCCGTTGCGGTACAGCGACAGCTTGCGCTTCACGCCGACCGCCTCGCCCTGCAGGCAGTCGGCCCGCTGGTGCTGGTCGGTGAGCGTCACCATGTCCAGGTGCAGGTTGCCCCGGGTCCGCGACGGCGCGGTGGTGCAGCTCCAGTCGGCGCCGGCCGGGTCGTCGTACCAGTCGGAGTGCAGCGGCTGCCGCGCCCAGACCTTGGAATGCCGGCTGCCCGGCAGGTACCGGCGCGGCGCCTCCAGGGCCGCCAGCCCACCGTAGACGCCCTCGTCGGCCCAGACGATCTCCGGCGAGAGGTACGACGTTCGGCTCGGCGGCATGACGCCCTCGTAGGTCTGGGTCACCGGTACCCCGTCAGGAGTGGAGCCCGTGCGGACCAGCAGGGTGTACATCTCCGGCGAGTCGGTCTGGTGGAACCGCTCGTCGATGCGGGCCAGCCGGGCCTGCTCCGCCCTGGTCACCCGGAACGACGGGTCGGCCGGCACGCCGCCGGCGTACTCGTGCACGATGTTGTAGCGGTACGGCGTCGCGGTGCCGGCCGGTGAGTCCATGTTGACGGCCGCCCAGGTGCGCCGCGATCCGATGCCGGGCTTCGGGACCGCCACGCTGCGCACCGAGGTGGCCACCCCGAACCCGCTGATCTGGTGCCACCACGGCAGGCCGTTCACCGCGGTCTGGAAAGTGGTGACATCGGTCCGGGTGGTCTTGGTGGCCGCCCCGTCGACGGTGGCCGTGACGGGCCGGGCCTGCGCCGGGTCGAGGGTGACGCTCCGGGCGACGTGCACGTCCAGGTCACCTGCCGCGGTGAGGGTGCTCTCCTGCACGTCGCTGTCGACGTAGTAGGCGATCGACGCGCCGAGCACCGAGTACCGGCCTGCCGGCACCCGCAGGGTGAAGGTCTCCCCGGGCGTGCCGCCGCCTCCTCCGTAGAACAGCAGGGGGGTCGGTGAGGTTGGCGACCATGAGGTTGATCCAGGTGTCCGCACCGTCCCGCAGGCCGGGCATCGGCTTGGTGTGGATGGTCAGGTCGTAGCTGGGCGGCTCGACGTAGAAGCTCACCGGCGTGGTCACGACCGGCTTGCGGCCGCTGCGGGCGGTGACGGTGGCCAGGTAGAGGCCCGGCCGGCTGGCCAGCGCCTTGCGGTTGATCCGCAGGGTCGCCGTCCCGGTGGCGCCGTGCTTGAGGGTCACCCGGCTCGTCGACAGCGATGCCGCGCCGCGCGGCACCGGCTGGCCGTCGTGGTTGACGATCGACACGTCGAGGTCGAGAACGGCGGTGGACTCACCGGTCCAGCTCAGCTTCGTCTCGCTGGTCCCGGACTGCGGGTACGCGAACGTGCCGAGGTTGACCACCGACTGGTCGCCGGTGGGGCCGCCGAGGGCACGGGCCGCGTTGAGGCGGCCGGCTCCGACGGCGTACGGGTCGATGCCGGTCAGCGGGTCGACCGCGCCGACCAGGGCGGCCTTGAGCCGCTCACCGGTCCAGTCCGGGTGGCGCTGGGCGAGCAGCGCGGCGGCGCCCGCCACGTGCGGGCTCGCCATCGAGGTGCCGCTGATGGCCTCGTAGTACCTGTCGATCGGGTCTTGGAGGTTGGTGCCGGCGGCGCGGGCCGCGACGATGTCGACACCGGGCGCGACGACCTCCGGCTTGGCCGCGTGGTTGTTGATCAGCGGTCCACGGCTGGAGAAGTCGGCGAGCTTGTCGTCGCGGTCGACGGCCCCGACGGTGAGCGCGGTGGCGGCCGACCCGGGCGAGGATATCTGCGCGCCGCTGTTGCCGGCGGCGATGACGAACAGCGTGCCGGTGGACTTGCTCAGGGCGTCGACGGCGAGCGAGAGGGGGTCACTGCCGTCGTCAGGTGCGCTGCCACCGAGGCTCATGTTGATGACGTCGGCCCGGGGCGCGGCCCACTCCATGCCGGCGATGATGCCGGAGTCCTCGCCGGAGCCGTGGTCGTCGAGGACCTTGCCGATCACCAGCTTGGCGTCCGGCGCGACACCACGACGCTGACCGTGTGCGGCCGCGCCGGTGCCGGCGATCGTCGAGGCGACGTGCGTACCGTGGCCGTTGTGGTCGACGGCGTCGCCACCCTCGACGGTGAAGTCGGCCCGCTCGGCGACCCGGCCGACCAGGTCCGGGTGGGTGAAGTCGGCGCCGGTGTCCAGCACCGCGACCCGGGCGCCCTTGCCGGTGTAGCCGGCCTTCCAGGCGTCGGGCGCGGCGATCTGGCCGAGGTTGCGGTCCAGGCCGGCGGGCTTCGCGCCGGCCGGCAGGGCGGTGGCGCGGACCTTGCGGTCGAGCCAGACCTTCTTCGCGCCGGCGAGCAGCGAGTTGGTCGCCAGCTTCGCGGTGGCCGGGCTCTTCTTGGGTACGCGGCCGGCTACCGCGCCGATGCTGGGCAGCGGGAGCACGTCACCGAGCGCGGCCACCCGGGCGGACGCGGTGGCGGGCTGCACGATGAGCGGCAGCTCGGCGGCGTTGTCGTCGTCGTAGCCGTCGGCGATGAGCGCGGTGACGTCGAACAGATCCGGGTCGAGGACCGAGCCGATCTGGGCGGCGACCCGGGCGGGGATGACGTGCAGGTGACCGTCGGGGCCGCAGCTCTGGTCGATCACCGCGTTCTCGTCCGCCGGTCGCACGGTGGCCTGCGGGCAGCCCGATCCGGTGTTCCGGACGGTCACCACGTCGCCGGTCAGCAGGGTGACTGTGTGTGTCTTCGGATCGGCCGAGGCGGCGGGTCCGCCGGCCTGGCTGATGTCGTTGGGACCGGCCGTGGCGGTGCCGCCCGGTAGGGCGGCAAGTGTCGTGGCCGTGACGGCGACGGCCATCAGCCACCGCGTTTTCCTGAGCATGGTGCTCCTCGTCTAATGTGGACGAAACCGCCTCTTCGGGCGACTCGGCAAGATCATATGCACGGGGACGACCGTCCGGGAGCCTTCGACGAGGAGGTTTTCACGCCCGTAACAGTGGGAGCACCCGGTGAGGTCGTCGCCGACATCGGCGGTGAGTCGTACACCCTCACCGCCGGCGAGTCGGTCACCTTCGACTCGCGCCTGGCGCACCCCTACCGCAACGCCAGCGAACAGCCCGCCCACCTGATCATCGCGGTGACACCACCGACTCCCTGACCAACCACCGTGGACATCCGAGGGGATCGACGGGACGCCGCGGCGCACCTAGCATGACGACGAATGGATCTTCGAGATTGGCCAGTGCCGACACCCGGCGACCAGCCCAACCGAAGGGAGACGCGCATGCGTCGACCCCGTCATCTAGCGCTACTGAGCGTCGGCGTGTCCGGCGCCCTGGTGCTCAGCGCAGCCCCCACCGCAACGGCTGCACCGCCCGCCGCCACCACACCCACCGGCATCGTGGTCAGCGACGGTATGACCCAACCGGTGTTCTCGCTCGCCGACGCGATCGAGGAGCGGGTGTTCGTCCAGACCCCCGTGGACACCGACCACGACGGCCGGCTCGACCGGGTCGCGATCGACATCTCCCGCCCCCGGGAGACCGCCACCACCGGCTTCAAGGTGCCTGTCATCTTCGAGCACAGCCCGTACCGCAAGGGCACCTGGGGTGACGTGCCGTACCCGAGCGTGCTCGTCGACGAGCTGCCGCAGAATGGCCTGACCGACCGCTCCGGGCGTCGCGCGCTCGACGCCGGCGCGCAACGGGCCCAGGCCAAGGCCAACCTGCCCGGCTCGCTCGACGACTACTACGTGCCCCGCGGGTACGCGGTGGTGCTCGGGCAGAGCGTGGGCACCGGCGACTCGGACGGCTGCCCGACCAGCGGCGACCAGGCCGAGACGCTCGGCACCAAGGCGGTCATCGACTGGCTCAACGGCCGGGCCAAGGGGTACGACGCCAGCGGCGCCCCCGTCACCGCCGGCTGGACCACCGGCGCGGTCGGCATGACCGGTGTCTCCTACAACGGGACGCTGCCCAACCAGGTGGCCACCACCGGTGTCAGGGGGCTCAAGACCATCGTCCCGGTCTCCGCGATCAGCAGCTGGTACGACTACTACCGGGCCAACGGTCTGGTGGTCGCGCCCGGCACGTTCCAGGGCGAGGACCTCGACATCCTGGCCCAGTACACCGCCGGGCAGGCCCGCGCCGAAGGGCAGTGCGCCGACGAACTCGCGAAGATCACCGCCGAGCAGGACCGGGTCACCGGCGACTACTCTACGTTCTGGCGCGACCGCGACTACCTCGACGCCCGTGACGTCACAGCGAGCGTCTTCGTCGTGCACGGCCTCAACGACTGGAACGTCAAGACCGAGCACTTCGCCGGCTGGTGGGACGAGTTGGCCAAGCGCCACGTGCCGCGCAAGATCTGGCTGCACCAGGGCGGCCACGGCGGCCCGGGCAGCAGCGCCTCGGTGACCCTGCCCGGCGGCCAGACGTGGACGTACAAGCAGACCGAGAACCGCTGGTTCGACTTCTGGCTGTGGAACGTGCGCAACGGCATCATGAACGAGCCCACGGCGGTGCTCCAGCGCGAGGACCGCGCCTACACCACGTACGCCAACTGGCCGGACCCGGCGGCGCGGGAGGTAGGCCTGCGCTTCGCCGCCACCGACGCCACCGCGCCCGGCGCGCTCACCACCGGCAAACCGCCGAAGGCCAGAGTGGAGCAGAGCTTCGTCGACGAGGGCCGGACCATCCACCCGGACACCCTGGTGTCCAATCCGGACGCCGCGAGCGCCAACCGACTCGCCTACCGCTCCCCCGAGCTGACGCAGAGCGTGCGCATCTCCGGGCGTCCGGAGATGCGGTTGCGGATGGCGATCGACAACAAGCCGGACGCGAACCTCACCGCGTACCTGGTCGACTACGGCCCGGCCGGGTCGACCGCCGCCCCGACGGTGGTGACGCGCGGCTGGATGGACCCGCAGAACCGCGTCAGCGCCGCGCGAACCGCGCCGGTCAAGCAGGGCAAGCTGTACGACTACCGGTGGACCATGGAGCCGAAGGACTACATCTTCCCGGCGGGCCACCGGATCGGTGTCGTCGTCTTCTCCAGCGATCAGGAGTACACGTTGTTGCCGTTGGGCGGCACCGAGCTGCGGGTCGCGCCGAACGACAGCGAGCTGCGACTGCCCGTGGTGGGCGGGCGGGGCGTACTCGGTTTCTGATCGGCTCGGTCAACGGGTGGGGCGGTTCGACGACGCGTCGGGCCGCCCCACCCGGGTCTCGTCGTCGGCGGTGCCGGTGTGTGCGAGTGCGGCGAGGAGCCGCAGTTTCTCGTCGCTGTCGCTGTTCTTGTCGGGGTAGTAGACGACGAGGATGACGTCTTCGATGGGGAGCTTGTCCCGGTGGAGGTGTAGTTCACCGACGACGGGATGGTGCACAGTCGTCGTGCCTCCGGCGAGACTGCGGACGTCGTGGCGGGCCCACAGGGTGCGGAACCGCTGACTGGACAGCGCGAGTTCGCCCACCAGCTCGACGAACCGGGGGTTGTCGATGTCGTCACCGACGGTGGTGCGAAGAGTGGCGATGAAATCGGCGGTGGCCTTCGTCCAGTCCTGGTGGAAGGCTCGTTCCTCGGGATCGAGCAGGAGCGAGCGCAGCCGGTTCTGGCCGGGCCGCAGGCGCGGGGAGAGCGCCACGGCCATGGGGTTGGAGGCCAGCACGTCGAAGGCGCGTCCCTCGACGAACGCGGGGACCTGAAGGTGGGCGAGCAGCTCGTACACCCGCACTGGTACGTGCTCGGACCGCTTGCGGCGCGGCGCCCTGGGGCGCGCCGCCGCGAGGTCGAGCAGATACGCCCGCTCGATGTCGTCGAGCTGCAGGACGCGCGCGAGCGATTCGAGCACCTGCGGTGAGGGATTCTTGTCCCGGCCCCGTTCCAGCCGCAGGTAGTAGTCGGGGCTGATCCCGGCGAGCAGGGCGACCTCCTCGCGCCGGAGGCCGGGCACGCGGCGCCTGCCGCCGGTGGGGAGCCCTACCTGCGACGGTGAGACCAGTTCGCGCCGAGCCCGAAGGTAGCTGCCCAGCCGGTGGCCGCCGTGCGACTCCTCTTCGCTCATGGTCACCACGCTAGTGCGGCGCGCGTGCCGTAGAGGGGGCCCTGGTGGGACCTGGGAAAACGGGGGCCCCGCCACATCCGCCGGACTGCGCCAAGCTTGTGATCGCCCTGTTCGGGCGCCCTCTGGATCGAAGGGAAGATCTCGTGGATCTCTCCAACCGCACAGTTCTGATCGTCGGCGGCACCTCGGGTATCGGGCGGGAGTTGGCCCGCCGGTTCGCCGCGGCCGGCAGCACCGTGGCCGTTGGCGGTCGCAGCCCCGAGGCCCTCGCGGAACTCGCCGCGGAGGGTTTCGGCACATTCGCCATCGACGTCACCGACGGCGCCTCTGTCGCCTCCGTCCGGGACGCCGTGCTCGCCCGTCACCCCGAGCTGGACACGGTGGTGACGACGTCCGGTGTCATGCTCATGGAAGACCTTCGCGACCCTGCGCACTTCGCGACGGCGGAGACGACGATCGACACCAACCTGGTCGGCACCATCCGGGTCATCGACGCCTTCACTCCGCATCTGGTCGGTCGGGGTGCGGGCACCTTCATCACCGTCACCTCCGGCATCGCCTTCCTGCCGTTCCCGCCCATGCCCAGCTACGCCGCCTCGAAGGCAGCGGTGCACGCCTACTCCGAGGCGCTGCGCGCACAACTCGAGGGCACCGGTGTCGACGTCGTCGAACTCGTCCCCCCGGCCGTCGCGACTGCCGGTCAGGAGAAGGTGAACCCGCACGCGTTGCCGCTCGACCACTTCGCCACCGAGGTCATGCAGCTGCTCTCGGCGAACCCCACTCCGAGCGAAATCCTCGTGAAGGGCGTACTCATGCACCGCTGGGCCGAGCGCGACGGCACCTACACCGACCTCGTCGCGCAGCGCTCGAAGGCTCTGGCGACGCTTCCCGGTCGCGGGCGCTGACACCGTCCCGGCGCCGAGCACACCCCCTAGGGCATCCTAGGAAGATAGCCCACGGCGGTACCAGCCCGCTGCCGCAGCTGGCCGGGCCCCACCCCGGGGCCCGGCCTGTGTGCTGTCGTCATCATTTTTCCAGCAACTGCCGTACGTATTGACAACTTTCGACATCGGGGTGAGGCTTGGACTGCTGAGAGCGCTCTCTCGGACCGGCCTCACCGGGCCACCACACGTCTGGCCAGGGTCCACTCCGCTGTCTTCGGCGGCGGCACCGGAGTTGCCCCTGACCCGTCCCCCGACAGGAGTTACCAGATGGACAGGGCCGTACCCCACGTCCCCCGCCGGTTACGCCTCACCGTCGCGATCGGCGCCCTGCTGACCCTCCTCGGCACCTACCTGGTCTCGACCACCGACCGGGCCGACGCCGCCCCGGTCGCCAACGCCATCCGGGTCGCCGAGTTCCCCGCCGACTGCACCTACAGCCACCGGCTGCCGGACGACCCGATCGTTTTCCCCGGGCTGCCCGGGGCTTCGCACATGCACAGCTTCTTCGGCAGCAAGGTGACCAACGCCAAGACCACACTCCCGGACCTGGTCAACTCGCCCACCACCTGCAACCCGCTGGTGGACGTCTCGTCGTACTGGGTGCCGACCCTGTATCGGGACAACGTCGCAGTGGAACCGGCGATCGCCACGTTCTACTACCTGGGCGAGGGCGTACGCGCCGACGTCGTCGCGAACACCCAGCCGTTCCCGCAGGGGCTACGGCTGGTCGCCGGCAACGCGAAGGCGACCGGGCCGAACGACAGCATCGCCCGCTGGTCCTGCCTGCACGCCGGGCAGGTCCCGCCGTCGAAGGACTTCGTCAACTGCCCGTCAGGCACCATGCTGGAGTCGTACCTGGACTTCCCGCAGTGCTGGAACGGCCGTGACCTCGACTCGCCGGACCACAAGAGCCACCTCGCGTACCCGGTGAACCAGGCCTGCCCGAGCACCCACCCGGTGCACGTGCCGAAGCTGCGCCAGGTGCTGCGCTACCCGGTCACCGGCGACCCGTCGCACTTCCGGCTGGCCTCCGGGCCGGGCTACACGATGCACGGCGACTTCTTCAACGCCTGGCCGGTGGCGGAGATGGCCCGCCGGGTCCAGGACTGCATCCGTCCCGTCATCAAGTGCGGTCACGACGGCCGACCGATCTGAGCCGACAGGTTCACGCCAGGGCGGTGGGTCCGGTCCCCCGGGCCCGCCACCCCTGGGCGGAAGGAGGTCGAGTGCGCCAGCCGACGGCGTTCACAGTGCTCGCTGCCGTGCTGCTTCTCGGCGGCTGCGGCGCCGGGCCACGGGACGCGGCCAGCACCACCCCACCACCCGTGCCCGCACCAGCGGTGACGACCGCGCCGACACGCACGGGTACGGCGTTCAACCCCACCGACATCGCCTGGCTGCAACTGACGGCGGCGATGACCGAACGCCTGCTCCCCGTCCTCGATCTGGTACCGGCTCGGACGACCGACCCGGTCTGGCGACGAACGGCCACCGAGGTCGCGACGACCCGGCGCGCCGACCTGGACCGCGCCCGCCGGCTGCTGGCCGATGCCGCCGCGCCGACGACGAATCCGCACGAGGGTCACGACATGCCGGGCATGGTCACCGCGCAGGAGTTGACAGCGCTGCGAGCGGCGAGCGGGAAGCCGTTTCTCCGTCTGCTCGCCGGGCACCTGCGGGCGCATCTCGCCCAGTCGGTTCGGATCGCCGAGGCGGAGCAGCAGAGCGGAGTCCAGCCGGCGACGCTGGCGCTGGCGGCGGCCGTGGTCCGGACCGGCACCGACGAGCTCGCACGACTCGATCACCTCCCCGGGTAGCCGCAGGCGAGGCGGCCCGCACGTCGCGTCCCGCGCCGCCGAAAGGTGGTTGGTGGGCTCGCCGAGGCCCGATCAGGCCGTCCGGGCACCCGCCCGCAGCGAGTCGATGGTGAGGTCGAGGACTGCTTCGAGGTGGTCGGTCCTTCCGGTGGACAGCAGCAGCAGCACACCGCCCTGGATGCCGGCGAGCAGTGCCGCCGCGGTGCGGTCGGCGTCGATGTCGGGGGCGATGTCGCCGGTCGACTGCATGCGCCGGACGCCCTCGGCGATCGCCGTCTGCCAGCGCCACATGAGCCCGACCACGATCGCCTGCGCGCCCGGCGCCCGCCGCCCGGTCTGGCCGAGCAGACCGTTGAGCGGGCATTTCACCCCCTGCGCCCGGTAGCGCTCGATCAGCCGGTCCCGCCACGCCAGCCAGGTGGGCCAGGTCGTCAGGTTGCTGAGCATCGGCTCCTGGTCGAGCAGGACCTGGTCGGCCTCGTGCTGGGCCACCGCCAGCAGCAGTTCCTCCTTCCCGTCCGGGAAGTAGTGGAAGAGTTGGCCCTTGCTGGTGCCGGTGTGGGCCATCACGTCTTCGAGGCGTACCTCGTCGACGCCGCGCTCGCGGATCTCGGCCGCGGCGCCGACGACGATCCGCGCCCGGGTGGCCGCACCCTTGCGGGTCAGCGCCCTTGTCATGAGACCTCCGTCACCACTGTGCCCTCGTCCCTGCCGGTCCGACCCTAGCTCGGGTTTTGGACTTGCAGGTCCAATTTTGGCGAGCAAAGGTCTGCAAAACGGCCCGCTCGGGGCCGCCACGTGATCGAGGGGACGTACCGATGAACCACTACTACCTGCTCGGGCGGTCGGGTCTGCGGGTGAGCCGGCTGACGCTGGGCACCATGAACTTCGGCGTCGACGGTTTCCACGCGGCGTACGGCAAGACCGAGGAGGAATCGGAGCTGATCTTCCGCCAGTACCTCGAATCGGGCGGGAACTTCATCGACACGGCGGACTTCTATACCGCCGGGGAGAGCGAAAAGATCCTCGGCCGCCTGATCGAGCGGGCCGGCGCCCGTGAACGGCTCGTGCTCACCAGCAAGTTCACCAACACCGTCGACCCGAGTGACCCGAACGCGAGCGGCAACGGACGCAAGCACATCATGCGGGCCGTGGAGGCGTCGCTGAGCCGGCTCGGCACCGACTACATCGACCTGTACCTGCTGCACACCTGGGACCGGATCACCCCGGTCGAGGAGGTCGTGCACACCCTCGACGACCTGGTGCGCGCCGGCAAGATCCGGTACGCCGGCCTCTCCGACGTGCCGGCCTGGTACGCGGCCCGGGCGCAGAGCTACGCCGAGGCGCACGGCCTGGCCCCGATGATCAACCTGCAACTGCCGTACTCGCTTGTCAGTCGTGGCATCGAGGCGGAGTTCGTGGCGATGGCCCAGACGATGGGCATGGGGCTCACCGCGTGGAGCCCGATCGCCAGTGGCCTGCTCAGCGGCAAGTACCGGCGCAGCGGCGACGGCCTGAGCGGGACCGGCCGGCTGACCAACCCCGACACCGGCGGCCGTGCGGTGAGCGCCAGCGAGTGGCAGGTCATCGACGCCCTGGAGAGCGTCGCCACCGAACTCGGCCGCAGTATGGCGCAGGTGGCGATCAACTGGGTCGCCACCCAACCCGCAGTGGCCTCGGTGATCATCGGTGCGAGCAGCGCCGGGCAGGTCGGCAGCAACTTCGAGGCGCTCGACTTCGAGATCCCGGCCGACGCCCGTCGCCGTCTCGACGAGGCCAGCGCTCCGCAGCTCGGGGTGCCCTACGTGATGTTCACCCCGCAGTACCAGTCCTGGATTGTCAGCCCCGGCCTCGGCATCGGCGACAAGCCGGCCGGCTACGCCCCGCCGGTGTTCAACGCCGCCCAGCCCACCGGCTAGACGAGCCTGACTCGTGGTGCTCGGCCACTAGTCGGTGCGGACGAAGTCCGCCGCTGGTGTCCCCTGTCCCTCGTAGAGCGCGACGTACAGCCGGTGCAGCGCGCCGCCCTCGGCACCGAGGGCGGCGAGGTTGAGCGTGTTGTGTTCGACGCCCCACGCCTCCGGCAGGGTGCACACCCGCAGGGGGATCGCGTGCGCGTCGGCGATCCGCCGCGGCACCCGGACCGCCGCCCTGAGGTCCACCACGCCGTCGAGCGGGCTGATCGCGACCGCCGCGGTCCGCAGACCGGTCCGCCGGGGCGGACCCGGCAGCGCCCGGGCGATCGTCAGGTACTGCGTGACGGCGGCGAGTGAGTATCCGCGCGACGTGACGCGGTCCCGCAGGACGCGGCGTCCGTACAGCAGGATGAGCGGCCGGAGCGCCCAGGCCGGCGCCTGTCGTGGGTGCGGGCCGAAGAACGGAGACAGCAACAGCAGATGCCGTACGACGGTGCCCGGCACCTGGGCCAGCCAGGTGGCCAGCACCGCACCGCCGGAGATCCCCACGACGCCCACCTCGTCGCCCAGCGCCGCCGCGACGGCCCACCCCTGCGCGGCGTACGTCGTCAGCTCGCCGGCCTCGACCCGGTGGTGGGCCCGCCGGTCCACGGTGCCGTGCTGGGGAGCGCGGGGAATCCAGACGTTGTACCCCCTGTCGAAGAACTCCCGCGCCAGGTCGTCGTACTGCTCGGGTGCGAGGGTGTACCCGTGCAGCAGCAGCACGGCCTTGCCGGTGCGGGAGCCGTGGCTCAGCAGGCGGCTGCGTGACTCGGGTCGGACCTCGGGGTTGGCCGCCTCGGCGGCGATGACAGCCTCGGCGGCACTGGTGGCGGTGTCGAAGTCGAGCGGTCGGGCCGGCGCGACCAGCAGCCCACGGCGGCCCACCGGCCAGAGGTAGAGCCCGGCGACCGCCGCCGCGACGAGCGTCAACCCGCCGACGACGAGCGCGATGATCTCCGGCATGGGACAGATGCTGACAGGGGTCGCGCCGCGCGCCGGCTGAGGGGGTGCGCCCGGGTGACCGGGCGCACCCGGTCAGCTATTCCGTGCTCTTCGGTGGCGTGAAGACGACCCGGGAGCGCAACTGCCGAAAGCCGGTCCGCTCCAACTCCGCGAGGACCGCCACCCGGTGCGATTCGACGTCGGCGATGACCTCACGGGCACCGCCTGCGGCCAGCACCCGGACCGCCTCGGCCAGCAGTTCCGGCCGGGCCGCCTCGTCGAGAAGCCCGAGATAGGCGAGCAGGGGATAGCAGGCGTCCCCGAATGTGCCGAGCAGCCCGACCGGTTTCCCGGTCTCCAGTGCGATGCGCCACCTCGCGGTGTCGTTCCCCAGCCAGGCCAGCGGGTCGGTGGCGAGGTCGACGCCCCCGACCACCCGCGCGATCTCGACGCCGGTCAGCACGTCCGGCTCGGCGACCCTGGCGACCAACGCGTTGATCTCCGCGACGTCGGCAGGTACCCGGAAGTCGTACCGCCCGGAGGACGCCGGCAGGGGGGTGCCCGTCCAGGAGCAGCGCAGCCGCTCCCCCCGCTCGACCAGCCCGGCGAGGCGGGCGGCCTCCATGGGTGCCCGCACCACGGCCAGCACCTCGGGCCGACGCCGCCAGTGCGCCGGCAGCGCCGCGTAGTACGGACCGGGACCGCCCATCGCGTCGTGGGCGGCGCGCAACAGTGCGGCGCCCACCTCCGGCTCGGCGTCCAGGTCGAAGCGGTCCAGCCAGGGGGTTCCGACGGCGCCCGGGGGAAGAAGCCAGGCGGCCCGGCCGACCACCCGGTCGGCGCGCAGCGCTACCCAGGTGGTCTCGGGTCGGTATCCGCCGCCGGCGACGCCGTCGGTGTAGGCGACCTGGCGTAGCTGGGGCAGTGGGTCGGGCATGGAGTCGAACACGTGTTCCTCGCCCGCGACGAGCGGACGGATGACCAGATCAGTCATGGCGTGATCCTTCGGGAAGCGAACGCCCCAGTCAGATCCGCGCGGACGCCGGAGCGCGGAGGGGGCGCAGAACATCGGACATTGTTCTGACCTCCTCCCGGCTCGACGGCGTGCCGACGACCCTACGCGGGACGGCCGGCGGCCCGCAAGGGACGGTCACAGTGTCGGGTTGCTCTCCGATCCACGCTGGTGGGCCCGCTGGTCCAGGACGGTGATTCCGGCGAGGATGACCGCCACGGAGACGGCCACGGCGACCGGCGGAAGCAGCACCATGGGAACCGCCCCCACGACCAGCGCCGCCACGCCGATAAATAGTGCCGGGCAGCGTGGCGTGGCGGTACTGCCCTTCTCCAGGAACCCGCGCCCGATCAGGAACAGCACCGGGCCGCCGAAGACGATGACGACCAGGGCCCAGTCGATCGGTGGATGCGGATCCTCGATGATCTGCCCGAAGCCGACAGCGGTGCAGATGATGCCGCCGACGATGAGCAGCAGGCTGTAGCTGGCCCACCGGGACAGGTCGATCCCCTCGCCGCTCGGAGAGGAGGCGTTCCCAGAACGGACGTGGTAGAAGTAGATCCGCCAGAACGAGACGACCGCCACGAACGAGGCGACGAGGATGACGGTGCCGTCGATGGTGAAGCCCGGGAAGCTGACCGCGGCGCCTGATTCGAGCACCACCTCGGCGAGGGCGATCATGAAGAACTGGTTGTACCGCTCGGCGAGGTGCTCCTGCGAGACGGTGACCCCGAGAGTGGTGAGCTGCGGGCCACCCATCCGGGGCAGCGGGTAGGTGGTGGCGGCGCCGATCATCTCGATGGCGAGCGCGATGGTCCAGAAGACGCCTCGGCCGAGACCGCCACTGATGCCGCCGCTGATCCACAGCACGCCGGACGCCAGGTGCCAGGTCAGCACCCGGAGCGAGAACGTGTGCACCGCGTGGCCCCGCAGTGCGACAGCCAGGAACAGCGGCCGGCCGACCTGGATGATCACGTAGGTGCAGGCGAAGATCACGCCACGTTGGCCGAACGCCTGCGGCAACGAGACGGCCAGCACCAGCGTGCCGAACATCGTCGCCAACAGCACTGCCTGCAGGTCGGGGCGTCGGGGGTCGTAGGTGCTCGCCAGCAGGGCGTTGAGCGACCAGATCATCCACATCGCCGCGAAGAACAGGACGGTCTGACCGGCCTCGGACAGCAGCGTGTGCCGGACGATTGTCAGGTCGTCGGCGACCCGCCCGGCGAGGCGGGCCAGCGCGAAGACGTAGACGATGTCGAACAGCAGTTCCAGGACGGTCGCCGAGCGTGGGCTCTTGCTGTCCCCGAGCCCACGAAAGAACCGAGCCTCCCTCAACGACCACTCCCACCTGAGCCCTATCTGCGTATTTTATCCGCTTTCATCGCGCCGTTGTCACTGATGCCGGATACCGGGTCGGCGGTACGCCGGATCATCTGCGCCGTCACCCTGCGGTACGAACCCGGGTCGACCGGCAGCAGCCACTGCCGGGCCCGGGTCAACGGGCCGACGTTGAGCCCCACCTCGTCGAGCACCTCGTCGATGTTGTGCATCGAGAACGGGATGATGTTCGTGCCACGAGCGTGCCGCCCGTTGGTGCGCGTCGTCATCCAGAACAGCCGGGCGCGCACCTCGTCGCGCATCCGGACCTCGGTCGGCAGGCTGATCCCACCCCGCAGGTACGCGGCCGTCCAGACCGCCGCCATCTCCGCGCTCAATGGGCTGAAGAACGACGAGTTGTAGCCGGCGAAGGTCAGGTGCGGCACGCCGATCGGCAGGATCTGCCGGTAGAGCATGAAGTTGCCGGCCTCGTCCTGGAGCCGGGCGTGCACCGCGTCGTCGAGGAACGGCACGTGTTGGCGGAAGCCGGTACCACAGATCACCAGGTCGGCCGCGAGCACGGTGCCGTCGGCCAGGCGGGCGGCGGGCCGACCGCCCTCGACCAGCAGCTCGGTGATCACCTGTTCGCGGTGCACGGCCATACGGCCGTCGGTGACCCGCTCGAAGAAACCCTCCGTGCCGAGGCTCACCGTGCTGCGGGCGATGTCCTCGAAGCTGCCGTCGGGCACGAGACCCAACTCGCGCAGGTTGAACTGCCGGGTGGCGACCGCGCCCACGCTGTCGACCATGCGTCGGCGCAAACCGTTCCCCGGGCCGTGCAGGAACCGCTCGAAGCCCTTCAGGTTCAGGTAGCGGAACAGCGCCTCACCCATCCGGGTCAGCAGCAGGTACTTGTAGTTGAGCGCCCCACCGAGCTTGCGGGGCATCTTCCAGAGCAGTTCGCGCGCCACGACGTGGGTCTGGGCGGCGACGTCGCTCACCGGTACCGCCACGTCGCAGGACGACTTGCCGTACCCGATCACGACGACGTTCCTGCCTCGGGCCTCCTCGATGTCGTGGAACTCCCCCGTCGCCAGGACGCGCCCTCCGGCGGCGGTGAAGCTCGCCTGCCCGGCGAAGGACGGGACGACCGGGTCGGAGAAGATGCCGTTGGCCACGATCAGGTGGTCGTACCGTTCCACAGTCAGCGGGTCCCGGGTGCCGGCCGGCCGCGACGTGACCAGCCACCCGGTCTCGTCGTTGACGAGCTCCGCCGAGGCGACCTCGGTGGACAGGCGCAGCACGCTGGCCAGCCCGAACTTCTCCACATAGCTCTCCAGGTACCGCTGAACCTGCTCACCTGACGGCCACTGGGGATAGCCGGCGGGCATCGGCAGGTCGGAGAGGTGGTAGGTGCCCTTGTCGTTCTGGGTGTGCAGGCCGGGGTACCGGCGGGTGCGACTCCACACCCCACCGACGTCGGGCGCACGCTCGAAGACTGTGACGTCGAATCCGCTCTGCCGCAGCACCTTGGCGGCGCTGACACCGGCGAAGCCGGCACCGACGATGGCGATCCTCATGATCTCCTCCACAGGACGTACGAACGGTGCAGGCGCCTACCGCCCGCGGTGCTCGCACGCTAACGAGCAAGTTGGGACGGTCGCTATCCGCGCGACGCGGGCACTGTCCGCAGTACGCGGCCGGACCCTTTTCCTGTCGGGTCGACGGCTTTCCGGTCTGGTCCGGCCCGCTCACGCCTTACGGTCAGCGCGACGGGACGCCCGGGAGGTGTCGAATGGATGCCGTGACGGTCCGGACGGACGACGTCGACCGGGCTCGCGCCGAGGTGGCCAGGGTCTTCTGTCCACACCGGCTCACCCCCCAGCCGGGTGTGCACAGCGTGCGACTGCGGATGGCGGCTCGCCGGGCGGGCGGGGTGGGAGTCGTCGACCTCGACTACGGGCAGGCCGTCCGCATTCAACCGCCCGCGCTGGAGACCTTCTACCTCGTGCAGATCCCCAGCGCCGGCAGCACCCTGGTCCGGCACGCCGGTCAGACAGTGACCTCGACCCCCGAGATCGCCTCGGTCCTGTCCCCGTACGACTCCTCGGACATGCGGTGGTCCGAGGGATCGCCCCACCGGATCTTCTACGCCGACCGGCGTGCCGTCGACCGGGAACTCGCCCGACTGGTGGGCCACCCGGTGGACGACCCGGTCCGCCTCGACATCGGCATGTTCATGACCACGCCGACCGCTCAGGCGTGGGCGCGCGGGGTGGCGTTCCTCGCCGACGAGCTGTCGCAACCGGCTGACGCGTCGCTGTTCGACCACCCGCAGGTCGCCGCCCGGTTCGAACAGGGCCTCATCGGCAAGTTGTTGCTGGCCCACCGGCACAGCCACTCCCACCTGCTGGCCGAGCCGGGTCAGCACGCCCACCCCGGGCGTCTCGTCCGCCGGGCCTGCGCCCTGATCGCCGAGCACCACGGAGAGGCACTGACCGTCGGTGACGTCGCCGAGGCGCTGCGGGTGGGCGTGCGGACGCTGCAGGACTGTTTCCGGCGTGAGTTGCAGACCACCCCTACCGCGTACCTGCGGGCCTGCCGCCTCGACGCGGCGCACCGGACGCTCCGCTCGGCCGCGCCGGGGGCGTCCGTGACGACTGTCGCCCTGCAACACGGCTTCGTGCACCTCGGTCGGTTCGCGACCGAGTATCGGAGCCGCTTCGGCGAGTCGCCGTCGACGACCCTGCGCCGCTGACCACGGATCGGCGAGCTGGCGGAACCGGGTGGTAACGGCCAGCAGCGCGCCCGGGGGGCAGACGCTCAGCGTTCCGGAGATCACTGACTGTGGTAATCGTTATCCCGGTGCGGCCGACCAGTCTCCTGAGGGGAGGCAGGTGGCGGATCTTTCCGTCATCGTCTCCGTCAGGTAGCGGTACGACCACACGAGGGAGTAGAGACGATGCGCGCAACCGGCCAGGGTGAAGCGGACGCCGCAAGGGGAAACCGGGGCGTCCACGCGGAACCCCGACACGGGGTGCTCGGCCGCCTCCCGATCGGTGTGAGGCGGCTGCTGTGGCCACTGCTCGTGGCCGCCGCGGTCGCCGTACTGGTGACGGGTGTGATCGTCGTGGTCCAGCCGAACGGCCCGACGCCGGTCCCGGCGGCGACGCAGGCGCTCGACGTTCCACCATCCGCGAGCCCGCAGCCCGGCGCGGCAGGCGCCACCACGCCCACCGCCACGACGAGCCCGACGGGCGCGACCCCGACGCCGACTTCGACGCCGGCGGCGAAGCCGACGACCGGACGTCCGGTCGCCCCGGCGGCCCCGGCGGTCACCTCGAAGCGCAAGGGCGTCGGGGTGTGGACCTTCGACGGCGTGAGCCAGGCGCTGGCCAACTCCGGGGCGAGCTGGTACTACACCTGGGACGTGAAGCACCAGGGCGTCACCAGCCCGCAGGGCACCGAGTTCGTCCCGATGATCTGGGGGGCGAAGAGCGTCACAGCGAGCAACCTGCAACAGGCCAAGCAGAACGGCCGCTACCTGCTCGGCTTCAACGAGCCGGACCTGAAGGGCCAGGCGGAGATGACCGTCGAGCAGGCATTGGAGCTGTGGCCGCAGTTGCAGGCCACCGGCCTTCCGCTGGGCAGCCCGGCGGTGGCCTGGGGCGGCGACCGGCCGGGCGAGTGGCTCGACCGGTTCATGGCCGGGGCGAAGCAGCGCGGCTACCGCGTCGACTTCATCGCCCTGCACTGGTACGGCGGCGACTTCACCACCGCCAACGCTGTCAACCAGCTCAAGTCGTACCTCCAGGCCGTGCACGACAGGTACGACCTGCCGGTCTGGCTCACCGAGTTCGCCCTGATCGACTTCTCCAACGGCGTCCGCTTCCCCACCCAGGCCCAGCAGGCCGCGTTCCTGACGGCGGCGACGAAGATGCTCGGCGGCCTGTCCTGGCTGCACCGGTACTCGTGGTTCGGCCTGCCCGCCACTGACAAGGACCAGAGCGGGCTCTTCCGCACCGGCAGCAGCGCCACCGCCGTCGGCCGCGCCTACCAGGCCGCGCGCTGATCTACAGCAGGTCGACGTGGTCCCGCCAGGAGTGCCGCGGCTCGTACCCCAGCACCCGGCGGGCCTTGTCGATGCCGAGCAGGGTCTCGTGCTCGCCCAGCTCCCTACGGATCTCGACGTCGGGGTAGACCTCGGCCATCAGGCTGGCGCTGGACCGGGTCATCACGGTGTCGGCGTTGGCGATGATGAAGACGTCCGCACCGGGCTGGTCGTGCGCGAGTGCGCGCTCGACCGCCTGGGCGCCGTCGCGGGCGTCGATGTAGCCCCACAGGTTCCACCGGCGCAGGTGGGGGTCGGCGTCGAACGACGGGAACGGCGCGTAGTCCTCGACGTCCATCACGTTGGAGAAGCGCAGGCCCACCATGACCAGCTCCGGGTCCCACCGGCAGAAGTGCCGGGCCATCTCCTCCTCGAGGGCCTTGTTGAGCGAGTACGTCGACTCGGGCCGTGGCGCGTACTCCTCGTCGACCGGCGCGTACGGCGGCGGGGTGTCGAACGGGAGCCCGAGGACCGTCTCGCTCGACGCCCACACGACCCGCTTGATCCCGGCCGCCCGGGCCGCGGCGAACACGTTGTACGTCGCGGCGGAGTTGTTCGCGAAGGTGGTCGCGTTCGACATCAGCCCGGGGGCGGGGATCGCCGCGAGGTGCACGACCGCGTCGACGCCGCCCGCGTGTTCGTCGGCACCCCCGGTGAACGCCTCCACCACCTGCCCGTAGTCGGTCAGGTCGACGAGCAGGAACTCGCCGTCCACGTCGCGCGGGTCGCGGCCGCCGACGCGGTCCACCGCCAGCACGTCGACGCCAGCGGCGCGCAGGTGGGCGACCACGGCACGGCCGAGCTTGCCGGTGGCACCGGTGACGACGACACGGCGGGGCGGTGCGGAGCTGCTCATGACCCCATCCTTCGCCGGAGGTGGCGTCGGCCCGGCGGCGGGGTGGGCTCCGACCGCCGCGCCACGATCGCGTTCCGTGCGCGATCGGCTGGCCAGGTGCGTAACGTGCAGGGGTAAACGTTGTCGCGACGAGGAGACTTCATGTCCAAGCCACCGCTTCCCGAGGCCGCGGTCGCCATGCTCCAGAAGCCGAACCCCGCCGTCATGACCACCCTCCGCAACGGCGGCCAACCGGTCTCCGCCGCCACCTGGTACCTGTGGGAGGACGGCCGGATCCTGGTGAACATGGACGAGAGCCGCCGCCGGCTGGAGCACGTCCGCAACGACCCGCGGGTGTCCCTCACCGTGCTCGACGAGGCCGGCTGGTACACCCACGTGAGCATCATCGGGCACGTCGCCGAGCTGCGCGCCGACGAGGGGCTGGTGGACATCGACCGGTTGTCGAAGCACTACACGGGCAACGCGTACCCGCGCCGGGAACGCGGCCGGGTCAGTGCCCTGATCGAGATCGACCGTTGGCACGGTTGGGGCGAGCAGAAGGACAACAACCAGGTCGGCTGACCGCCGCCGCCTGCCCTGGCGCCCTCGACGACTGTCGCCGGGGCGCCAGGGCACCGGTGGTCAGGGTGTCAGGGCGGTGGCGGACCGGGTGCGGACGCGGGTCACCAGGTAGCCGAAGGCAGCCGCGGTGAAGAACATGACGATGCCGTAGACCGCGCCGGGGATGGCCATCCGGGTGTTGTCGAGCAGCGCCGGGCTGAGCGCGATGGTGATGGCCAGGGCGCTGTTGTGGATGCCGATCTCGAACCCGGCGGCCGTCGCGGCGCTGCGGTCCACGCCGGCGAGGCGCGGCACCCCGTACCCGATGGCGAGGCTGAGCAGGTTGAAGGCGAGCACGGCCAGGCCGACCGAGACGAAGTAGTCGGCGAGGTTCTCCCGGTCGCCGAGCACCACACCGACGATCACCGCGACGAGTACGACGACGGAGAGGATCCGGACCGGGCGGTTCAGCCGCTCGGCGACGTGCGGCAGCCGGGCCCGGACGAGCATGCCGATCGCGACCGGGACGAGCACGATGACGAAGACCTGGAGCACCTTGTCGAACTGCAGGCCGATGCTCCGCCCGTCGGGCAGGAAGTACGCCGCCGACATGTTGACCAGGATCGGAAGGGTGAACACGGCGAGCACCGAGTTGATGGCGGTCAGGGTGATGTTCAGGGCCACGTGGCCGCCGAACAGGTGACTGTAGAGGTTGGCAGTGGTGCCGCCGGGCGAGGCGGCCAGCAGCATCATGCCGACGGCCAGCTCGGGTGCGAGGTCGAATGCGAGGACGAGGCAGAAGCAGAGTGCCGGCAGCACCAGCACCTGGCAGACAAGTGCGATGACGGCGGCTCGTGGGTGGTCGGCCACCCGGCGGAAGTCCGCCGTGGTCAGTCCGAGACCGAGACCGAGCATGATGATGCCGAGGGCGACGGGTAGTCCGATCAGAGTCACGGCGGAGTCCATGGCACATCGTTACCACCCGGTAACGCCGTTACAATCCCCCATGTGGCTGGACGGCTCTTGACCCCGGGCGTTGACCGGCTTAACTTCATCAATCAGATAAGTATCTTTACTAATTCTGCTTGATGTCTCGTGGAGTGTGCCGATGCGACCATTCCGTCACCGCCGTCTCGCCGCCGTCGTCACCCTGGCGACCCTACTGATCACCGCCGCCCCACCGAGCGCCGCGAACGCGGGCGCCACACCAGAGCGCACCGGCTACCACCGGGTCGGCTACTTCACCCAGTGGGGCATCTACGGCCGGGCCTTCCCGGTCAAGAAACTCGAAACCTCGGGCGCGGCGAGTCGTCTCACCCACCTCAACTACGCCTTCGGCAACGTCAGCGAGGACGGCCGCTGCTACGTCGACGGTGGGCCGGGTGAGGGCGACGCCTGGGCCGACTACCAGCGTCCGGTCCCCGCCGAGGAGAGCGTCGACGGTGTCGCGGACGCCCCGGGCCAGGCGCTCAACGGCAACTTCGGCCAGCTCGCGAAGCTCAAGGCCAAGCACCCCGCACTGAAGGTGCTGATCTCGCTGGGCGGCTGGAGCTGGTCGACGTACTTCTCGAACGCCGCCCGCACCGACGCCTCGCGCAAGGCGTTCGTCACGTCCTGCATCGACCTCTATCTCAAGGGCAACCTGCCGGGCAGCACCCCGGGTGCCGGAGCCGGCGTCTTCGACGGCGTCGACCTCGACTGGGAGTGGCCCGGCTCGGAGGGTGAGCCCGGCAACGTCATCCGCCCGGAGGACAGGGAGAACTTCACCAAACTGCTCGCCGAGTTCCGCCGACAGCTCGACGCGTACGGGCGCACGACCAGGAAGCACCACCCGCTCACCGCGTTCCTGCCGGCCAGCCCGACCACGATGGACGCCGGCTACGAGGGCCGCAAGATCTTCAAGTACCTGGACTTCGGCACCGTGCAGGGGTACGACTTCCACGGCGGCTGGGACGCGCGGGCCAACCAGCAGTCGGCGCTTCGCGTCCCGGCGGGCGCACCGGACAACCCGGACTTCTCCGTCGAGGTGGCCATCGACGGGTGGATCGCCCGTGGGGCGCCGCGCGACAAGCTCGTGCTCGGCATCCCCTACTACGGTCGCGGCTGGACCGGCATCACCGGCGGCGGTAACGGCCTGTTCCAACCGGCCACCGGGCCCGCGCCGGCCACCTTCGAGGCCGGGTACGAGGACTACAAGAACCTCAAGAACCTGGCCGGCAACGGCTACGCGGTGCACCGCGACCTGCGCGCCGGGCACGCCTGGTTGTTCGACGGTACGACGTTGTGGACGTACGACGATCCGGCTGTCGTGTTGCAGAAGACGCTCTACATCCGACGGGCCGGCCTGGCCGGCGCGATGATCTGGTCGCTCGACGGCGACGACGACAACGCCACGCTCACCAAGACGATCGGCCTCGGCCTGACCACCTGGTAGGCGTACCCCGATCCCTCCGGCCCGCCGCCGGCCGGCTTCTCGGCAGGCGGCGGGCCGGAGGTCGGCCACCGCGTCACGCCGTTGGGCTGCCGTTACCCGCCGTGCCGAGGTGGATGTCGACGTCGGCGGCCTCGGTCATCTGGTCGTACGCCTTGGTCCTGAGCCGGTTGGTCTGCAACTCACCGTCGAGCAGCGCCGCCCGCAGTGCCTCCGCGTCGGTGATCTCCCTGCTGGTCACCGCGTCGGCCGCTGTCGTCGCGCCCTGCACGACCTCCAGGTGAGTGCCGTCGGTGGGCATCAGCTCGGCCCACTTGGCAAGGCAGTAGACCTGCTCCGGCACCTCCTGGCACTCGCCCGTCAGGTCGGGCAACTCGTCGCCGGTGCCGAGGTGACTGGTGCGGAACACGGCCAGTTCGTCGACGAAGGCGGCCAGTTGCTCCTCGACCGCCGGAGCGAGTCGGGTCGCCACAGCTTTGCCGAAGATCCAGCGCAGCGCCACGAGCTCCATGCCGGCCCGCACCGGGAGGTAGAGCTTCGCCCAGCTGGCGTTGAGGAAGTCACTCGGGTCACGCTCGGGGGCACGGGCGTCACCGGCCGACCACCAGCCGGGGTACGACACGAACGAGGCACGCTCCCAGTCGAAGACGCGGTGCCAGAACTCGATCTCCCACGCCTCGTCCCGAACGCTCGCCGGAAAGTGTGCCTCGACGATCTGCGACACCATCTCGTTCACGGGTGAGAAGCCGTCGCGCAGCCGCGCCTCGAACTCGTCAGCGGCCTCCACGGCCGCCGCGAGCACCGCGGCACGCGTGTCCTGCCAGTCCTGCAGGTCGGTCACGTAGCCGGCGACGAGCGCGTTGTAGGCGGCGTCGTCGGCATTCTCGTCGACAAGCGTCGGGGTACGCCGGAACACGGCGGCGAGCTGCACATCGGCGCCGGGACCGGCCAGCCAGCTGGCCGCGCCGACGTGGATGCGTACCCGCAGTGCCGGCTGGCCGGTGACGTCGGTGGCCACCGGAACGCCCACCACCCGCGCCGCGATGCCCGACGGCGGCCGACGGGTGATCAGGTTGAGGCTCTGTCGGATGCTCTCGATGTCGCCGTCCCACTCCCAACCGCTGTCGAAGACGACGTCGATGTCGTAGTCGGCGCTCATGTCGCCGGTGAATCCCCACTTGTCGAGGGTGACCACCGGGGAGTGGATGGTGCGGGTCTCCACGGCGGCCGGAGCGCCGGGTGCCACGCGCGCCGGCTTGACCGGCATCGGGGGCAGCGCGGCGAGAGCGTTGTCCCTGATCCGCTGGCGCCCGTCGGTGATCTTCTTGGCGAACGCCAACGCCGGGTCCTTCACCGTCGGCGCCCAGCACACCCGGGCGCCGTACCGTTCGTGGGCCAGCTCCAGCCGTTGCAGCACCTTGAAGTAGTGCAGGGTGATCGGCGTCACCCGGTTGGGGTTGCGTACGGTCCGCTTCGATGTCGACTCCATGCCGGTCTCGCTCACCAACTTGAAGTCGGTCCGGTGCTGGGTGCGGTAGCGGGCGGCGACCTTGGAAGTGGCGGTCTGGCTGTCCTTGACGGCACGGCGGCTGGTTTCCTGACTGGCCGCCGTCACGCTGCGCGTGTAGCCGATGGTGTGGCTGGCGTTGAAGGTGCCCCAGACGCCTGTCGGGCTGGTGTACTGGCCGGTGTGGCTGGCGTTGAGCCCCCAGGTGTCGGTGAGGGACTTCTGCCGCTCGAAGCCCTCCTGCAGTTCGGTAGTGAGCGCGCTGGTCAGCTCGACGTCGGTCTGCTTCTCGGTCTCGTCCTGCTCCTCGAGGGTCAACTCCCGCTTGGTGTAGGTGCGCTGCTCCAGCACCGCCTCCTCGCCGGGCGCGAGCGCGAGCGCGTAGACGTGCTCGCCCAGCGCGAAGCCCACCGGCCGGATCCTGGTCCGGTCGAGGAACGCGATGCCCACGTCGGACTGGAGCAGGCCCGCGACGAACTCGGCCTCCTGGTCACCGAGCAGGCTCTGGCGCCGGGCCGGCGGCTCGCGGTGGATCATGCCCGAGTCCTGCCCCGGCAGCGCCGCCTCGGCGGCGTCCATGTCGTTGGCCTTCCACAGCCCCGACAGGCCGAGTTCCTTGAGCAGGTGCGGCAGTCGGTCGGCGGACAGCCCGCCGTACCGCATCGCCTCGATGAGCGCCTGCTTGACGTAGAACGGCAACACTGGCGTCTCACCGTCGCCGAAGGTGAGCTGGACCGGCACGAAGTAGTTGGAGTAGACGTAGCGGTCCGAGTGCGCGGTGCTGAACCCCAGCGTCGCCAGATCCGCATCGGCGACGACGACTGTACCCATCGGGTGCTCCTCTAAAGTGGCAGTTTGAACAGGGTTTGCAGGCCCTGGTAGGTCATTTCGTGCGAGGTGACGAAGAACCCGGGAAACAGCTGGCTGAGGGCGGCCTGCCGGACGACGGTCTCCCGCACGGCGTGTGTCGTCAGCTCTTCCAGCCCGGCGACGACCTCGGCCGGCACCCCGCCCTTGCTGGCCCGCTGGTAGGCATCCGCGATCGCCTCCCAGCGACCGTCGAACGCGTCGCCGAGGTCGTCGGCGACGGTGCCCCACGTCTTCTCGAAGCGCTCCAGCTTCGTCGACGCGGTCCAGTCCACGTTCGTGACCCGGGCGGCCTCCGTGTCGACCAACAGCAGGTCGCTGCGGAGTTCACCGACCGTCGTCGACGCCTTCCACCGGAACCGCTCGGCGAGGTGCGCGGCCAACGCCTTCTCCGCGCCGGCCGCGGACGGGTTCCTGGTGTAACCGACGAGGCGCAGCAGCAGGTCGCGGTCCGGGTGTCCGAGCAGCAGCTGGGCGATCGTCTGCCGGAGCACCGCGTCGGAGCCACGCAGGGCCGCGACCAGCTCCGGGTTGGCCGCGCGGACCGCCTCGACGACAGTGGCGAGCGACTTCTCCGCGAACGGCTGCAACCCCGGTGAGCGGGCCACCAACTGGGCGGTCTCGGCCGCCATCCGCCGGTGCACCCGTTGGCCGAGCCGCCAGGGTTGCGCCTGCCCGGCCTTGCGCAGCGCGCGGAACTCCTCGTACGCGGCGGTCTGCAGGGCCCTGTTGAACACTGTCGTCAGGCGCTGTTCCAGTTGGCGCGCGATGGCGGCCCGCACCACGGCGGCCTGGAGGTCACGGGGGGTCTTGGGCGGTTTGAGTTCGCGCAGATCCTCGACGCGCTTGATGATCTCGTCGAGGGCCTCGTTCAGCTCCGCCCGGCTGGCCGATCGACCTGCCGACGACACGGTCTCCGACATGCACGCCATCAGGACCGGCTTGCCGTCGGCGCTGATCAGCGCGCTGAGCCGTGCTCCCGCACCCGCCCCGGCGAACGCCTCGGCGTGCGCGGCCTGGTGGAACACGGTCAGGGTCAGCTCGGCGTCGACGAGCAGCGCCCGGCCCTGCCGGAACAGGGCGTCGAGCACCTTCGGGGGAAACAGGGTACGCAGCACGGCCAGGCCCACCTGCGGTGTGGCAAGCAGTGCCGCCCGCCCGATCGCGACGAGCAGCGCGGCGAGCTGGGTGGTCAGCAGACGGATCTCGGCGGCGGCCTCCCGGGCACCCACGATCAGCAACGGCACATACCGGATCGCGGCGCGCACCGCCACGCCGCCGACGAGCCGGACCAGGTGGACCAGGCCGGTCAGCAGCTGGAACAGGTCGCCGGCGATCCTGCCGAGCAGGCGGCCGGCGGCGAACGGGTCGAGTTCCTCCAGGTGTCGCCCGAATTCTGCCGTCCAACCCCGCCAGAGTGTCAGCAGCCGCTCGGGCACGGTGCTCGGGTCCAGGGCGGCCACGACGCCGGCCAGTGCCTCACGGACGACGGTGGCCTGCTCGGCGAGACGGTGCAGACCGGCCCGGGGGTCCACGGTGAGCACGATCAGTGTGGTCATCTGCTCCTGCTGGAGGCGACCGACCAGCTGCACGAGTTTGCCGAGGTCGACCACCACCGTCGCGAACGACTCCCCGACACCCACCAGGAAGCCGTCGAGGAACAGCTTGGGATTGATCCCGTTCCACGCCGCGAAGTGGCGCATCGCGTCGAGCAGCGCGGGGTCGAGGCCGAGCAGGAATCGCCGGAACGCGCCGTCCGTGTCGACGTCGGAGGCCGCCAGGTCGAAGAACGCCTCGGCCAGCCCGAGCCTCGCCAGCATCGCGACCAGGTCCCAGACGTTGTCGGCGGAGATCCGGCCGGTCATCGCCTGCAACACCCGGTCCCGGGTCATCGAGCGGGTGGCGTGCGCGTCCATCCAGTACCGCACGGTCAGCGCGACGAACTCCACCCGCGGATCCTGGGTACGCACACCGAAGACCGCGGCCCGGTTGTCAGCGGAAACTCGCGGCACAGTGAACCAGTCCCGGATCATGACGACCTCGCCGGACGGCTGCCCCACGTTCCCCACCTCCTTCAGCGCAGTGCACTGTCCGGGCAAGGGGATTCGAGCGGTAGCGCTGCGTCGAGAACCCGACATCGATCCACTTCGGAGCGCGAAACCGGGCGTCTACAGAGGGATCGATATCGGTCAGCACTGTCGACCCGGTCGGGTCGGGTGGCTCAGTTGTCGTACGTCTCGACAGACGGTTGGTGATCGGCCAGTGCACGCACTGCTGCGTCGATGAGCGCTGTCACCTGATCCATGTCACGAGCACTGTGCACGTCCAGCTCGGCCGACCAGCCGCCCGGCCGGGCGAGCGTCACCGTCACGTCGTCGCGGCGGTGGGTCAGCCAGCCGGCGACCGCCTGCACCAGCACCATGGCGGTGCCCGCGTCGCCGACCGCCACCCGCAGTGTGTCAGTGCGGTCCGCCGACATCCCCTCGGGAGATGTCGTGGTCACGCCCTCCCGCAGCCGATCGTCGGCGCGCAGCCAGGACGCCAGCGACCGCCTCGCGTCGGCGGACGGAAGATCCGGATGAAGCGAGAGCGTGATCATCTCTGGCACGTCTCCTCCGCACCGACGACGACAGGTCCACGCCACCATCCTGCCAGTAAGCGTCCGGGCCGGCACGCCACGTAGTCGACAATATCGATCAACCCTTGACCGTCGTATCGGCTGTTCATAGGCTCCGGCCACTGCGAGGTTGTTCCCGAGAGGGGAAACACGACTCATGGCCCCATCGATACGTCCGTTCCGAACGGTCCCCGCGAGACGGCTCGCGAGCGCCGCGACGGTCACGCTCCTGCTCGGCATGGTCCCCCTGTTCGGCGGCACACCGGCCGCCAGCGCGGCCCCGCCGTCGAGGTGCAGCGACGACCCGACCGCCCGGTTGGGCTCGGTGCCCACTCCGGAGACCGTGCTCGGCTTCCCGCTCGGCGCGGGGCAGGAGCGGGTCGTCACCAACGACGAGGTCCGGACCTACCTCGGGGCCGTCGATCGCGCCTCCAACCGGGTCGTCACGGGTGTGGTGACCACAAGCGTGCTCGGGCAACCGTTGCCGTACGCGGTGGTTTCCAACGAACGCCACGTGCGCCCCGCCGCGCTACGCGAGATCGCCGACGACGTCCGGGACCTGCGCGACCCGCGCCGGACCAGTGCCCGCACCGCCGCCCGGACAGCAAAGGACAGCCCGGCCATCGTCTGGGTCACCGCGAACGTGCACGGCGGCGAGAAGAGCGGCGCCGACGCGGCGCTCAAGACGCTGTACGAGTTGGCGGCGGGCCTGTCCTGCGCCGTCGCCCAACGCAACGACAACCTGATCACCATCATCGTTCCCACCCAGAACCCGGACGGACGCGACGCGACCCGCCGGCAGAACGAGTTCGGCTTCGACCTGAACCGGGACTGGTTCGCCCGCACCCAGCAGGAGACCGACGGCAAGCTCGAACTGCTGCGCCGCTACCCGCCGCAGGTCTTCATCGACGCGCACGAGATGGGTGGCCGGCAGTACTTCTTCCCGCCCAACGCCGACCCGATCCACCACGAGATCGCCGGTGAGGCGGTGGACTGGATCAACCGGATCGGCGAGGCCAACAAGGCGGGCTTCGGCTTCAACGGGGCCTGCGACGAGACCGTCACCACTGAGTGCTACTTCAACTACGACACGTACGACATGTTCTTCATGGGCTACGGCGACACGGTCCCGACGACCGGCTTCGGCGCGGCCGGCATGACGTACGAGAAGGGCAGCGCGTCGGCCGTCGCCGACCGGGTCCAGCAACAGTTCCACACCCAGTGGTCGACGCTCGGCTGGGCCGCCGCGAACAAGCGCGAGGTGCTGGACGGCTACTTCGACATCTGGACCGACGCGCTCGCCCAGGGCCGGGCGGGCGCGCTGGAGCCGAACGAGGTGGTGCAGCCCACCAACGAGGTCCAGTTCCCGGTGCCGGACCTCACCATCCGCTCGTACTTCCTGCTGCCCGACCGACAGCTCGCCGACGTCCGCCAGCTCGTCGAGCGGCTGCGCCGGATGGACGTCGAGGTGTACGAGGTGCAGAGGCCGACCCGGGTGCCCACCGCACGGGTCTTCGGCGGGCGCAGCGCCACGAACGTGACAGTCCCCAAGGGCGCGTACTGGATCCCGATGGACCAGCCGCAGAAACACTGGATCCAGGCCGTCATGGGCGAGGACCCGTACGTGCCGTTCCCCTACTTCTACGACGTGTCGTCCTGGAGCAACCCGCTGCTGATGGGCATCAACACCATCTACACGGGAGACAGCGTCCGGCCGAGGGCTGAGCTGGTCCGCAAGGTCTCCGGTGGTCGCACCGGCGCGGCGTGGCCCTGGGGCTCGTACACGTACCCGCTGGACTCGGCCGCCGCCGCGGAGTTCACCTTCACCCTGCTCGGCCGTGGCGTACCAGTGGTCCGCGACCTCACGACCAACCGAGTCGCCATCCCGGCCGCCACTGTTAATCGGACCATGAACGAGCTGGCCCAGCGGCTCGGGGTCACCCTCACCCCGGGCGGCCGGCCCGCCGGCACCCGCGTGAGCCTGCCCGACGTGGGGCTGTTCCAGGGCACCGGCATCTCCACCACGTCCGGCTCGCACGGCGAGGCCCGATACGTGCTCGGCAAGCGGTGGGGACTGGACCTCACACCGGTCACCACCGCCGACATCAACGACAACACCGAGGCGTTCACCGGGCGTACCGTGCTGCTGGTGCCGGACGGAAGCAGCGCCACCGGTGGTCTGACCGCCGCCGGGCAGGCCAACCTGCGCGACTGGATCGGCAAGGGCCACACCTACCTCGGGCTGCGCAACGAGGGCACCCGGGTCGCCCGGGCCGCCGGCCTCACCTCGACCACCGAGAAGACCAAACCGGCTGACTACCTGGTGATCGGCTCGCACCTGCGCGTCGACGTCGACCAGGACAGCCCGGTGGCGCTGGGTCGCCCGGCGGAGGACTTCGAGTTCAACAACAGCGACCCGATCCTCACCCCGAGCACCACCGGGACGAACGTGCTCACGTACCCGACGGGTGACACCTTCTGGGCCAACGGTTACACGGTCGGGGCGGACACGCTGAAGGGCACGGCGGCCGTCGTCGACGAGCCGACCGGTGCGGGTCGGGCGGTGCTGTTCGCGTTCAATCCGCTCTTCCGGGCGTACAACGAAAATGGTCTGCACCTGGTCGCCAACGCGCTGCTCTACCCGTCGAACCCACCGAGCGCCCGACGGGCGCCGGGCGTCGACGCAGCGCGCGCCAGCGCCGCCGCCGCGCCGGTGACGCCGGACCTGGGCGGCGGGTGGCGGCCGATCACCATCCAGGTGGCGGCCGGCGACCTGGCGCGCACCCGGGCGATCGTCGAACGCTTCACCACCGACGCGCAGACGTCCGCGACGAAGGGCTCGGCGTACGTCGTGATCCCGAACCCGCAGGGACTCCAGGCGGACGAACACCCGTTCGCGAGGGAGCTGGTACGCGCGCTGCGCGACGCGAAGGTGCCGCTGCGGTCGGTGGTCAGCTGACCGACCCGGCACAGCGAAGCGCCCGTCCCCTCGGCTGGGGACGGGCGCTTCGACGCGTTCGGAGAGACTGTGACCGGCCCGATCCGGCTCAGGGCTTGCGGGCGACGCCGCTGTAGCCGGTGCGCGCGACCCGCGGGTCGTCGGTGGCCGGTGGTTCGGCGTACGGCCACATGTTGACCAACCCGGGCGACTCCAGGACGAAGTCGCCGAAGAACCGGGAGATGTCGGCGTGGCTCCGCGGCACGAAGGGGCTGTTCGCCCGGGCGTAGATCGCGGAGATCCGAGCCATCAGCTCGGGGTCCACGTCGGTGCTGGCGTGCGACAGCGCCAGGTAGCTGCCGGGGGCGAGCGCGTCGCGGTAGGTGGCCACGATCCGCTGCGGATCCCGTTCGTCGGGCACCAGGTGCAGCACGAACATCATCAGGACCGCTACCGGGCTCCCGAGGTCGATGGCGGCGCTGATGTCCGGGTGGGCGAGCACCTGTTCGGGGTCGCGCAGGTCGGCCTGCACGACCGACACCGAGGTCGAGTCGGCGAGCAGGGCACGGCCGTGGGCGCAGACCACCGGATCGTTGTCGACGTAGACGACCCGCACGTCCCTGTCGATGCGGTGCGCGATCTCGTGGACGTTGTCGCGGGTCGGCAGCCCGGACCCGAGGTCGAGGATCTGCCGGACGCCGCGCTCCTGCACGAGGTGCCGGACCGTCCGGGCGATCAGGTCACGGCCCTGCCGGGCGGCTTCGGGCATCCACGGCGCCACCTGCAACACCATCTGGGCGGCGGCCCGGTCGGCGGCGAAGTTGTCCTTGCCGCCGAGGTAGAAGTCGAACATCCGCGCCGCGTTCGGCGTGTCGGGTTGCAGGGCAACCTCGGGCTGCGACTGCGTCATGATCGACCACCTCTTCCCCGTCTGTCCGGCCCCGCAGCATAACGTCCACGATGATCGGTCACCCGCCCCGAGGGTCGGCTAGCGGACATCCGCCGGGCCGGATCACGACAGCACTCCCGGCACCCTGGGCGCAGGCTGGCCGGGATCGGCGACGGCGACGGTCGCCACCCGGAGGAGGCTCGCGGCCCATGGGCGTCTACCGCGTGGGGACGGCGGTGCTCGCTGGTGGCCTCGCCCTGCTGCTGATGGCCACCACCGTCGGGTGCAGACGATCGCGTCCGTCGTCGACCCCGACCGCCGGCCCCGCGACGGTTGGCCTGAAGGTCAGCGCCGGCCAACCGTCGTACCGGGTGGGTGAGCAGATCAGCCTGCGGCTGGAGCTGGTCAACAACCGCGACACCGATTGCCAGCTCAGTCGGGTGCCGGACGGTGCGGTGACGGTCATGTCGTTGACCCGCGACGGCACGGCGGTGGCACCCGCTGTCGGCGGGGCCGCCTACTACCGGGACTTCACCGCGTACCTGGTCGAGAACCTGGTGCGGGTGCCACCGCGCGGGTCGGTCGAGGTGACGCTGGGCAGCGACCCGCAGAGCCCGGTCGGCGCGGCGTTGACCACCTCTGCGCCGGACGGGCGGGGTGGGGCCGCCGTCACGTGGTGGCCCGTCGACCAACCGGGGGCGTACCGGCTGGTGTTGGGCTACCTGCGCGCGCCCCTGCGGGGCGTGCCGGCGGATGCCTGCGCCGCGACGGCCGAGCAGGGCACTGTCGCGTTCGAGGTGAGGGGCGGGTGACCGGGTTGCGGAGGCGACTGCGACTGGGTGTCGTGCTGGCGGGTGCCCTGGTGCTGCTCGCACCCACGGCGGCGTCCGCCGTGGTCAGCGTCAACAGCGACCTGCAGACGGAGTACGCGGGCTGCGTCGGGCAGATCCGCGGTTCCGGCAACGGCGCCGTGCTCGACGAACTGGAACGCTCCGGCAAGAACATCAAGGTCCGCAGACCCATCTTCGGTACGGAGAGCAGCACCACGACGTACGTCCCCGGCAGCGACGTGCAGATCAACTGGTGGCCGGAGAACGACGGGCGGGCGCTGCCGGAGGAGGGGGCGGGCTTCACCGAGGACCAGTGCGCCACCCTGATTCACGAGATGAGCCACGCCCTCGACGAGGTGAACGACACCGACCGGGGCCAGTTCTGCACGCAGGGCGGTCAACAGGCCAGCACCGTGGACCCCGCCGAGGTGCACGCGGTGCTGGTGGAGAACGCGTACCGCAAGGCGGTCGGCGTGCCGCCGCGCACGACGTACAGCGGTGTGAAACTGCCGTCGAACGGCAAGGACTGCGACCAGCCCAAGCCCCGACCGCCGGGTGGTGGTGGTTGTTCGATCTCGGTGGTCGGCAAGGGTTACCGGTGCGCGAACAGCAACGGTGACCCGCACCTGCTCACCTACGACGGCCTGCGGTACGACTTCCAGGCCGCCGGGGAGTTCGTGCTGACCCGCTCGACGTCCGACGACTTCGAGGTCCAGGTACGACAGACGATGTTCCCGGCCAGCTCGGTGGTGGCAGTCAACTCGGCCGTCGCGGTTCGGGTGGCCGGCGACCGGGTCGGGGTGTACGTCACGTCCGACGGCCCGGCGGTCCGGGTGAACGGCGGCGCCCCGGTGTCCGCGCCCGACGGGGTGAAGCTGCCGCGCGGCGGCACCCTCACCACCTGGGCAGACGGCACGGTGACGGCGGCGGGGTCGGACGGCGTCCGGCTGACCGCGCAGCCGATCGGCGTCTGGGGGCTGAGCGTGAGTGTCAGCGCGCCCACCGCGCGAGCCGGGACGCTCGAGGGTCTGCTCGGCGACCACGACGGTGACCCCGGCGACGACCTGATCGTGCGGGGTGGCAGGAAGTTGTCGCAGCCGCCCACGTTCGAGGCGCTGTACCCCGGCTTCGCCGATGGTTGGCGCGTCGAGGCGCAGCGGTCGCTGTTCGACTACGAGCCGGGGCAGGACACCGCCACGTTCACCGATCGGCGCTTCCCGGAGCGACTGCTCACCGTCGGGGACCTGCCCAACCGTGCCACCGCCGAACTCGTCTGCCGGCGGGCCGGTGTCACCGATCCGCTGATCCTCGCCGACTGTGTGCTCGACGTCGGCCTCACCGGGCAGGTGGCGTTCGCCGAGGACGCCGCCCGCGCGCAGCGGAACGTACCCGCCGCCGGTGATGTCGACCTGGCGGTGACCCGGGCCGGAGCCACGGCCGCGTTGAAGGTGCCGGGCCGGGCCGGTCAGAAGATCTTCGTGGAGGTGCCCGCGGCCACCGTGCCGGACCGCTGCGGCGTGTTGCTGCTGCTCGACCCGCAGGGCCACCAGGTGGCGACCGGCTGCGTCATCGCCGGTGCCGGCTTCATCGACACGACCACGTTGACAGTTACCGGGGACCATCAGGTGGTCCTCGACCCGTGGGATGCCGACCTCGGTCGGGCGACGGTACGGGTCGTACCGGTGACCGACGAGGAGAAGACGCTCACCCTCGACGGGCCCACGGTCCGGGCGACGCTCGCTCAGCCGGGCGCGGTCAGCCGCCTGTCCTTCGACGGGCGCGCCGGCCAGAAGGTCTTCCTCCAGGTCACCGACGCTACCCTGCCGGACCGGTGCAACCTGCTGCGCCTGCGCGACCCGGCCGGTGAACAGGTGGCCAGCGGCTGCGTGATCGGCGGTCAGGGCCACGTCGACGGGTTCGTCCTGCCGACCAGCGGCCGGTACGTGCTGGAGGTCGACGGCACCTCCACCGACACCGGCGCGGCCGACGTGCGGCTGCGCGACGCTCACGACGAGCAGGCCGACACCGTCGCGGACGGCCGGGCCGCCACACTGACGGTCAGCCGACCCGGTGCGGTGAGCCGGTTGCGGTTCGCCGCCGACGCCGGTCGTCGCATCACCGTCGAGGTGACCGCCGTCAGCCTGCCCGACCGGTGCGGAATTCTCCTCCTGAACGGCCCCGGCGGCGACACTGTCGGAAGCGGCTGCGTCATCGGCGGGACGGGGCGCTTCGAGACGGGTCCGCTGCCCGAGGGCGGCACGTACACCCTCGTGCTGGATCCGTGGGCGGACGACACCGGCTCGGGCACGGTCATCCTGCGCCAGGGTCGCTGACCGCGGCGGCTGCTGTGGGGGCGCCCTTTCCGAACGAGCGTGATGCCTGTGAGTCATCAAGATGACTCACAGGCATCACACACTCCGGGGAGTTTCAGGGGCCGACCCGAGCCGCCGTGACCATGAACGCCCTGGCCAATCTGTCAGCCGGTGGCGCAGACAGTGCCGTTGAGCGTGAACGCCGTGGGCAGCACGTTCGGCCCGCCGTACGCGCCGACGAAGCCGGCGCTCACGGTGCCACCGGCGGCGATCTGCCGATTGTCGGTGGTGGGCGTGACCCGCACCGCGGCACCGACCTGCTCCCAGGTGGCGCTCCAACCGCTGCTCACCTGCTGCCAGCCGGTGGGCCAGGTCCAGGTGAGCGTCCAGCCGTTGATCGGGCTGGACCCGTTGTTGATGATCTCGACGCCACCGATGTAACCGTTGCCCCAGTCGTTGCTCGTGGTGAAGCGGACGGTGCACGTACTGACGGCGGGGCTGCCGGTGGCGAAGGTGAGCGGCGGCGAGGCCCAGGAGACCCGCCCGGCGGTGTCGCGGGTCAGCACGTTGACTGTGTACCTGCTGCCCGGCAGGAGATTGTCGACGGTGAACGAGGTGGTCGTCGTCTCGCCGAGCTGCTCGCTGACCGCGCCGTTCTGCCGGTGCACCTCGTACTTGGCGATCGGGCTACCGCCGGGCGTGGCCGCTGGCCAGGTGATCGTCGCGGCGCGGTCGGTGACGCCACTGGCGGTTGGCTGGCCGGGTGCCGTCGGCCGTCCGGCGGTGGTGCCGGCCGCACGCAGCACGAGCGTCGTCAACGAGTACGCCGGCAGCGTCCGGCTGGTCGCCGAGCCGGACTGGCTGGTGACGATGCCGGTGGCGCCGTTGGTGAGGGTGGAGACCGTCGGCGCGCCGGCCGACGGGGTGAAACCGGCGTAGTCGATGGTGACCTGGTGGTCATTGTCCGGATCCTTGTTCACCAGCAGCACCGCCAGGTCGCCGTTGCGACGGCGGACGGCGTGGGCGGTGACCAGGGGCTCGTCGGTGCCGGCGCGAACGAACTGGTCTCCCGTCTTCGCGAAGAGCTTCATCATGCTCAGCCCGTGGTACGGCGCGAACGGTGTGTTGAGCGGCGGCTGGCACACCGAGCCGTCCTCGGTGCAGGCGCCGCTGGAGAGCATCCCGAAGTCGCCGTAGTCGGTCTGACCGGCCACCTGCGTCACTGCGCCCATGCCGTTGTGCACGTTCCACCACTGGGCGGTGAAGACGCCACTCTCCAGCAACCCGCTGTAGACGTCGGCCAGGAAGAGCGCGGCCGGCTGGGTGGTGCGGCCGGCGTCCACGTTCAGCTCGGTGAAGCTGATGCCGATGCGCTCGGAGTTCGCGCCGGCGTACCGGGCGAGTTGCTGCCGCAGCAGGTAGGTGGCGTCCGGGAGGTGGTTGACGCGGGCCAGCGACTCGGCGGCGGTGCCACCCGGGTACCAGTGCACGTCCACGAAGTCGATCTTCGGGCCGGCGATGGAGAGCACTGTCTGGTTCCACGGACCCGGGTCACTGCCGGCGGTGATGCCGTCCGGCCAGTTGCCCGGCATGGTCAGCACCGCCCCGACCTTGATGCTCGGGTCGACCGCCTTCATCGCGTCGGCGTACTCGACGACAAGCCTCGCGTACTGTGTCGCGCTCTTGTCCGGGTGGTCGTCCGCCTCCCACGCGGACCCGTAGTGACCGTTGCCGTAGTTCTCGTTGCCCACGGTCCAGTAACGCGCGCCGTAGCCCTTCGTCACATTGGCGTACCGCACCCAGTCGGCGGCTTCGGCGGGCGTGCCGGTGCCGTAGTTGGCGATGATCATCGGTTGCGCGCCGGCTCGCCGGACCGCCGCCATGAAGGTGTCGAAGTCGGTTCCCGGCGCGACGTAACCGCCGGGCGCGGTGTGGTCCTTCCAGTGGTAGATGTCGGCGTAGGAGCCGCCGGGGTAGCGCATCATCTGCACACCGGCGTCTCTGAGCAGGTCCGACGTCTCGGCGGTGCCGAGGTTCGAGTCCCAGATGGCGTGGTTGACGCCGAGTGCGGTGTCCGGGACGGTCGCCAGGCCCGCTCGGGTGTTGACTGTCACGGTGACCGGGTCGGCCGCCGCGCTTGCGGTTGGTGGGTTGACGCCAGTGAGCGCGCTCGCGGCGAGCAGCAGGCCCGCCAGGAGTGCCGCGCGGGTCTTCGGTGTACGCATGGGCGGGGTTCCTTTGCGCAGATGAGCCGCCCGTTCGGTCGGTGTGCGACGCGGTGACGGGCGATCTCGTGGACAGGTCCATCGCTCGTGTCACCCGTCCCCCGGAGATCGCATCTGGATCCCGGCTGCCCAGTGGACGGACGTCAGCCCCGCGCGGCTGTTCATCGACGTACCACAATGGCATTGTCGGTTCGACATTCTCAAGGTGCGTCAGACGTCGTCTTCGCCGCGCTCGTCGCGTCCGGGACGAGTCCCTCGGACCCGGTCGGCAGCCAGCAGTGTGACGACCGCGGCGGCCAGTTGCAGCGCGCCGACGAACAGATCGACCAGGCCCACCGTCCGCTTCCTGTTGACGAACGGCATGTTATCGCTCACAGTCGATGCGAGGCGATCAGCGTCAGTGGCTCACCGGGAGGGCCGTCGTTGGTCGGGCCTCGGTGGTCAGGACGTCCCTGGGCACGTGGACGTCGCATCAGGATCTGTCAGCAGCCGCCGGTGACGCGCGGCGGACGCCGCGCGCCTCGGGACCGCCCGGACGCTGCCGTCGACCGCCTCCGCCAGGCCCGCCGGGTTGCCGACGGGTCCCCGGCTCACGACAAGAGGAAACGCCGATGAGATCAAGGATCGCACTGCTGGCTGCCGCGCTGGCGACGGCCCTGGCGACGATGACGGCAGTGATCACTGTCGCCACCCCGGCGTCGGCCGCGACGCTCACCCAGGTGACCAACTTCGGCACCAACCCCACGAACCTGCAGATGCACCTGTACGTGCCGGACCGGGTAGCGGCCCAGCCCGCCCTGCTCCTCGCCCTGCACTACTGCACCGGCAGTGGTCCGGCGGTACACAGCGGCTTCGGGCTCAGCACCCTCGCCGATCGCTACGGCTTCATCGTGATCTACCCGTCGGTGACCCGGAGCAGCAAGTGTTGGGACGTCTCGTCACCGCAGGCCCTGCGGCGTGACGGCGGCAGCGACCCGGTCGGCCTCAAGTCCATGGTCGACCACGTCCGCAGCCGCTACCCGATCGACGCCAGCCGGATCGGCGTGGGCGGGTTCTCCTCCGGCGCCATGATGACGAATGTGATGGTCGGCCTCTACCCGGACCTGTTCAACGCCGGGTTCAGCTCCTCCGGTGTCCCGTTCGGCTGCTTCGCCACCACCGACGGCGCGGAGTGGAACAGCGAGTGCTCCGGCGGACGGATCGTCAGGAGCGGGCAGCAGTGGGGCGACCTGGTCCGCAACGCCTACCCCGGCTACTCCGGCAAGCGTCCCCGGTTCCAGATCTGGCACGGCACCACGGACACGACCCTGAGCTACGTCAACTTCGGCGAGCAGATCAAGCAGTGGACCAACGTGCTGGGCGTGTCGCAGACCCCCAGCTTCACCGACTCCCCGCAGACCAGCGCCACCCGCACCAGGTACGGGGGCACCGGCGGCACGGCGCCCGTCGAGGCGATCAGCTTCCAGGGGTACGGTCACTCCATCCCGTTCGACGCCGCGCAGGCCATCAGGTTCCTCGGCTTCGACGCCACGGGTCCCACGACCCCGCCGCCGGGCGGCACGGCCGCGCCGCTGCGCAACACCGGCGCCAACCGCTGCCTGGACGTTCCGTCCCGGTCGCAGACGAACGGCACCCAACTGGCGTTGTGGGACTGCAACGGCGGCACCAACCAGCAGTGGACGTCGACCGCCGCACGACAACTCCAGGTGTACGGGACGAAGTGCCTGGACGCCGAGGGCGCCGGAACCTCACCGGGAACCCGGGTCATCATCTGGGACTGCACCGGCGGCACCAACCAGCAGTGGAACGTCAACACCGATGGCACCGTCACCGGTGTGCAGTCCGGCCTGTGCCTGACGCCGAACGCCGCCGGGACCGCCAACGGCACCCCTGCGGTGCTGGCGAATTGCATCGGCACGAACAGTCAGCGGTGGACCCGCAGCTGACGCGGTGACCGACGGCGGCGTACCCCGCCGGAGGAGGGCGGTGTCCGGGTCCGGGCCGGTTGGCATCCCGCTGCTCGGGCCCGGACTCCGACGACAGTCGCGAGAATGCGCGGAATAGCCTTGCCGCATGCGGGGACGATTCAGCGCGGCCAGGTGGTGGTACGGGGAACACCGGCGGTGCGTCCGTCGTACCGTCCTCGCGGTCGCGGTCGGGGCGGTGGTCCTGGCCGGCGGCACAGTGGCAAGCGTGAGGTGGATCCGCGACACCGCGGAGGGCCATCTCTACGCCGAGGCCGAGGTCCCGGAAGCGCCGGTCGCCCTCGTCCTGGGCACCAAGGTGGACGCCGACGGCACACCCTCGCCCGTTCTCGCGGCACGGATGGAGATCGCACGGCGCCTGTTCGACGCCGGCAAGGTTCAAGCGATCCTCGTGTCGGGCGACAACATCAACGCCGACTACAACGAGCCCGCCGCGATGCGGAGCTGGCTGATGGAACGGGGTGTGCCGGCGCACAAGGTGGTGCCTGACTACGCGGGCTTCGACACGTACGACTCGTGCGCGCGGGCCGAGCGGATCTTCGGGGTGCGGCGGGCCACCGTGGTGACCCAGACGTTCCATCTTCCGCGCGCCGTGGCGCTGTGCCGGCGCCTCGGCATCGACGCCAACGGCGTGGGCGATGACAGCGCGAAGCGGTACGGCCAGACATGGTGGTTCAGTTCGTCCCGGGAGAACGGCGCCTGCCTGAAGGCCGCGGTGGACCTGCTCTCCGGTCGCGACCCGGCGCACCTCGGCCGTCGGGAGACGGGCGTCGACGACGCGTTGCGCGTCGGCTGACGGGAGTCACGACCGTGGCGGTGCGGCGCTGTCACGGACGATGAGCTCGGTGGCGAGTTCGACCCGAGGACTCTCGGTGCGCTCGCCGCCGGCGAGACGCAGGACGGTACGTGCGGCAAGCATGCCCATCTCGGCCAGGGGCTGCCGGACGGTGGTCAACGGCGGGGAGCACCACCGCACCTCAGGCAGGTCGTCGAAGCCGACCACGCTCACATCGTCGGGCACCCGCAGGCCCCGTTTGCGGACCGCCTCGTAGACACCGAGGGCCATCTGGTCGCTGGAGGCACAGATGGCGGTGGGCGGGTCGGGCAGGGCGAGCAGCTGCGTACCCGCTGTGAAGCCGGCCTCGTGGTAGAAGTTGCCCGGGCGGATCAGGGCGTCGTCGACGGGGATGCCAGCGGCGCCGAGCGCGGCCCGGTAGCCATCCATCCGGGCCCGGCTGCACATCAGGTGCGGCGGGCCGGCGATGAAGCCGATGCGGCGGTGGCCGAGGCTGATCAGGTACTGGTTGGCACTGAGACTGCCCGCCCAGTTGGTGGCGCCGATGGTGGGTGACTCCTGCGGGTCGACACCGGCCGGGTCGATGATGACGACGGGCAGGTGCAGTCGCCGCAGCTCGGCCTGCAACGGTGGGTTCACCATCGAGGTCACGAAGATGATTCCCTCGGTGGAGCGGGTACGCATGTTGTCCAGCCACTGCTTGGCTGAGGAGATGCGCCAGTGGATGGCCGACACGACGGTGCCGACGCCGCTGGTCTGGCCGACGTCCTCCACTCCCCTGATGATCTCCACGGCCCACGGGCTGTCCAGGTCGTTGAACACCAGGTCGATGAGGGCGGCGTCGGTGCGCCTGGCCGGTGACCGGCGGCGGTAGCCGTGTCTGTTGAGCAGTGCCTCGACGCGTTCCCTGGTGTCGGGTGCGACGTCGGAGCGGCCGTTGATGACACGGGAGACGGTGGGCACGGAGACACCTGCCAACCGCGCGATCATGGCGATGGTGACGTTCCGGCCGTTCTCCGTGGCCACGGTCCCCCCTGCGTCCTGCTGGAAACTTCGGGTCTGCTCGGGTGGCGCGTCGGATCGCCGAAACTTTCACTACTTCGCCGGTAATATCGATCGATGGCCGGCACGCTACGAGCTGATGTCGCAACGGTCAAGACCTCTGTCCTATTGCGAAAAGACCGGCTAGCGTAGGCACAGCTTTCAATGGCCGGGAACCGCGAGTTTCCGGAAGTTGCCGCCAGCCCGACCAGAGGAGCACCCGTGTCGACCGACATCGCTGACGTGGCGACCGCTACCCGGTCGATCCGCAACCCGATCCTCGCCGGCTTCCACCCCGACCCGGCGATCCTGCGCGTCGGCGACGACTACTACCTCGCCACCTCGACCTTCGAGTGGTATCCGGGCGTGCTCGTGCACCACTCGCGCGATCTGGTGAACTGGCGCAGCCTGGGTGGGATCATCACCGACCGACGCCTGCTCGATCTGCGCGGATGCGGCGACTCCAACGGGGTGTGGGCGCCCGACCTGACGTTCCACGACGGTCAGTTCCACCTCGTCTACAGCGACGTGGCCAGCTTCGCCAGCGGCTACTGGGATCCGCAGAACTTCCTGGTCACCGCCGAGGACATCACCGGTCCCTGGTCCGATCCGGTGAAGCTGCACGGGCGCGGGTTCGACGCGTCACTGTTCCACGACGACGACGGCACCACCTGGCTGCTGGGCATGAGCGCGGACTGGCGACCCGGCCGGGACCGCTTCGGCGGCATCGAGATCCAGCAGTACGACAGGGTCGCACGCCGCCTGGTCGGCAGCCCTCGCATCCTGTTCACCGGCTCACCGGCCGGAGTCACCGAGGGCCCGCATCTGTACCGCCACGACGGCTGGTACTGGCTGATCACCGCCGAGGGCGGCACCAGCTGGGAGCACCAGGTCACCGTGGCCCGGTCCCGGGAGCTGTTCGGGCCGTACGAGGTGGACCCGGCCGGGCCGCTGCTCACCTCCTTCGGCCGGCCTGACCTGCGGTTGCAGAAGGCGGGGCACGGCAGCCTGGTCCGCACGCAGAACGACGAGTGGTACCTGGCCCACCTGGTGGGCCGCCCGTACTCCCCGCTGGGCAACTGCGTGCTCGGTCGGGAAACCGCGATCCAGCGGGTCGAGTGGCCGTCGGGCGGCTGGCCGCGGATCGCCGGAGGGGTGCCCGCGGACGACGTGGTAGCACCCGACCTGCCCGCGCACGAGTGGCCGGCGGAGCCCGAGACGGACCACTTCGACACCCCCGAGTTGGGTCGGTGCTGGTCGACGCTGCGCCGGCCGGCCACGGCGGACTGGGTCGACCTGCACACCCGCCCGTCGTACCTGCGTGTCCACGGCGGGCAGTCGCCGGTCGGTCGCCAGGCACCCAGCCTGGTCGGGCGTCGCGTCGGCGCGATGGAGTGCTCGCTGGAGACCGTTGTGGAGTTCGCGCCGGCCGACCACCGTCAGCTCGCCGGGATCACCGCCTACTACAACACCCTCAACTGGCACCACCTGTACCTGACCCGGGCCGACGACGGGCGGACCGTGCTGGAGCTGCTCAGCTCCGACAACGGGCGGCGCACCCCGTACCCCGATCTGACCGTCGATGTCGGCGGCGTCACCCGGGTCGGCCTGCGGGCCGTCTTCGACGGGCCGGCGGTGCGCTTCGACTACGACCTCGGCGCCGGTTGGCAGCGACTGCCTGTCGAGTTGGACGCGACGATCCTGTCCGACGAACACGCCGCGCTGATCATCGACGGTGAGCCGGCGGCGTGGGGCTTCACCGGCGCGTTCCTCGGCCTGTGGGTGCAGGACCTGGGCGGCGACGGCGTGCACGCCGACTTCGACCTGGCGACCTACCGGGAGCAGTGACCACGCGGACGGCACCGGGCGGGCGCGGTCCGCGTTCCACTCGTCCTACTTCACCTGGGCGGCGACGGCGCGCAACTGGCCGAGGGTGGTGCGGAAACCACTGCCGGACGCGGCGGGGTCCTCGGCGTTCAGGCCGCTGACGGCCATGGTCCGCGAGCGGGTCGTGGCGACGGTCTCCGCGCCGGATCCGTTCAGGTCGAACACGCCGAAGTCGCCGCTGAGCGTCCGGAACGTCGGAGCCGCCGGGTCCTGGGCGAGGTAGAGGACCACGACCTGGCCCGACGATAGCCACCGGCGGGTACGTCCCGCCAACGACGCGATGAACAGGCGCCGTCACGCCTCGCGGTCACCGATTGACGAGGAATCGACCTGCTGATATCTGTTAATACAGTTTCCTGATGCTCGCGGTGCCCGCCGTGGCCGAACCGCCGCCCCGGGCCACCGACCGGCTGGCGGCACGCCGCCCCTTCCCCGAGGAACACCCATGGTTCACAAGAGAACAGCCGCCTACGTCGTGGGCACCCTGCTGGTCGGCGTCGCCGCCGTCGGCTACGGCCTGCCCTCGGCGAGCGCCGCGACCGCCGGCCCGATCACCGGCCTCGGCGGCAAGTGCATCGACGTGGCAGGCGCCAGCTCGGCCAACGGTACGGCCGTCCAGCTCTACGACTGCAACGGCAGCGCGGCCCAGACGTGGACCGTCGGCAACACCGACAACTCGATCAGGGCACTCGGCAAGTGCCTCGACGTCACCGCCGCGTCGACCGCCAACGGCGCCAAGGTGCAGCTGTACGACTGCAACAACAGCGGCGCGCAGAAGTGGACCGCCAGCAACGGCGCGCTCGTCAACTCCGGCTCCGGCAAGTGCCTCGACGTCACCGACCGGAGCACCGCGAACGGCGCCCGGTTGCAGATCTGGACCTGCGGCGGCACCACGAACCAGCGGTGGACCCTTCCCGGTGGCGGCAGCACCCCCACCCCGACGCCCACCACCCCCAGCGGCACCAACCTCGACGACCCGACGAAGAAGGACGTCGCCATGCAGCTCGTCTCGGCGGCGGAGAACTCGTCGCTCGACTGGCGCGCGCAGTTCTCCTACATCGAGGACATCGGCGACGGCCGTGGCTACACCGCCGGCATCATCGGCTTCTGCTCCGGCACCGGCGACATGCTCGAACTGGTCCAGGCGTACACCAACACCAAGCCCGGCAACGTGCTCTCCGGCTACCTGCCGGCGCTGCGCGCTGTCAACGGCACCGCGTCGCACTCGGGCCTCGACCCGAACTTCCCCCGCGACTGGCGCACCGCGGCCAACGACTCCGTGTTCCGCGCCGCCCAGGAAGCCGAGCGTGACCGCGTCTACTTCAACCCGTCGGTCCGCGACGGCAAGAACGACCAGGTCCGGGCACTCGGCCAGTTCGCCTACTACGACGCGGCGGTCATGCACGGGTACGAGGGCATGCGCCAGATCCGCAGCCGTGCCCTGAACCGGGCCAAGCCGCCAGCCCAGGGCGGCGACGAGCGGACCTGGCTCAACGCCTTCCTCGACGAGCGGGTCATCGAAATGAAGAAGGAGGAGGCCCACTCGGACACCTCCCGCGTCGACACCGCCCAGCGGGTGTTCCTCAACAACGGCAACTTCAACCTGAACACCCCACTGGCGTTCGCCGTCTACGGCCAACAGTTCCGCATCGGCTAGTTCGCCAGGTGGCGGCGGGATCGCCGGCACGGACTTCTCCGTTCGCCGACGACCCCGCCGCCCCGGCGCGTGGGCCGCCTGATGCCTGCCCGGCAGACTCGTGCCTGCCCGGCCGCCTCGTGCCTGCCCGGCCGCCTGGTGCCTGCCCGCTGGTCCTGGTAGGCGGCCCGCAGCGTGAATCGACGACCTGCACACGCCACTAGCCCGCAAGTGGGCCGCAGCACGCAGCAGCCCCACCCTGTTGATCACCGCCGACCCGACGATCGGCCTGACCCGCGACTCGATCGAACAGGTCGTAGCCTGGGCCAGGGCCCTTCAGCGGCCATCGGCGACCAGCTGACGACACCCCAGCCCATCGATCATGGTGACTCAAGTTGTCGTACACGTGTTCTAGTCTCGGGTCATGGTCGAGGAGTTGGCGCAGGCAGACGAGGCGATCGCCGCCTGCGTCGACGCAGGCGCCTGGGCCCTGCCGGAGCACGAACTGATCGCCGCGCTCGACGCCGCGCACCGCCTTCAGCAACGCCTCGCCGCGGTCACGCTCGCCCTGGTCCGCGAGGTCGACGGCCGAGGCACGGCACGCGCGCACGGCGCCTCCTGCACCGGGGTCTGGTTGCGTGAACGACTGCGACTCACCGTGCCCGCCGCACGTCGCCTGATCGACCTCGCCACGGCTCTCGACGCCGGCAACCCCGGTATTCGACAGGCGCTGGCCGACGGGCACATCACCCTCGACCAAGCCCGCGTCATCAGCGACACCGCCACGACCGTGCAAGCCACCGCTGGCACCGAGGCCGCCGACAAGGCCGTCTGTGTGCTCACCGACTGGGCCAACCGGTTCGACCCCACCCGCCTGCGCAAACTCGGCACCCGCATCCTCGATCACGTCGCCCCCGACATCGCCGACGCCACCGCCAAAGCCCTACTCGAAGCCGAAGACCGACGCGCCAACCGCGACCGGCACGTGACGCTGTCCGAGCAGACCGACGGGCGCCTGCGGCTCACCGGCACCCTCGACGCCGAAACCGCAGGCCTGTTCCGGGCCGCCATCGACCCACTGACCGCCCCGTCCGGGCCGGACGACCTCCGGTCCCCCGGTCAACGGCGCCACGACGCCCTCGCCGAGGTGTGCCGACTCGCCCTCCGGACCGGCGCGCTGCCCGAGCACGGCGGCGACCCCGCACAGATCGTCGTCACCACCAGCTACGACGGGCTGACCCGGCAGCTGTCCACCGGCGCGCTCGACAGCGGCCTGGAGCTCACCCCCGACACGGTGCGCCGGCTCGCCTGCGACGCCACCATCCTGCCCACCGTTCTCGGCGGCACTGGCCAGATCCTCGACGTCGGGCGACAACGCCGCCTCATCACCGGGCCGCTGCGCCGCGCCCTCGTCCTGCGCGACAGCGGCTGCGCCTTCCCCGGCTGCGACCGCCCACCCCGCTGGTGCGACGCCCACCACATCCACCACTGGGCCGACGGCGGCCCGACCAACCTGACCAACGCGGTCCTGCTCTGCGGCCACCACCACCGACACCTGCACCGCAGCGACTGGAGCGTTCGACTCGGAGGCGACGGTCACCCCGAGTTCACCCCGCCCGCCTGGCTCGACCCCGCACAAGTCCCCCGCCGCAACCGCTACCACCGGCGAACGTAGGAACAGCCAGACTGGCAAGAGCGCATATTCGTTCGACGCGAATTCTTCCTCCATGGAACGGCCGCTGTCCGGGCCCGTCACGCACCGCGGCCAGAGCGGGCTCGCGTCGGCATCCGGATCTGCCGAGACGAGTGCGCCCAGTGGGAACGGGCTGCACATCGTCGCTATGGTCAGTGCCGTGGAGACACTGGGCCGACTTGCCGGAGTCACTGTCGACTGCCGGGATCCGCAGCGACTGGCTGACTTCTGGTCCGTGGTGCTTGGCGGACGCGTGACGGAGTCCCTTCCCGGCTGGCGGCGCGTCACCGTCGCCAGGGGCGGCCCGGTGCTGACATTCCAGCCGGTCCCGGAGCCCAAGGCCGGCAAGACACGGCTACACCTCGACATCGCCGTCACCGACGTTGACGAAGCGGTCGATCGGATCGGGCTGTTGGGCGGGCGGTGGACAGGTGAACGGCATGACTACCACGAGGGCGCAGTCCTCGTCATGACCGACCCGGAGGACAACGAGTTCTGCGTCGTGCAGTACTACCGGGTGTGATCTGGTTCGTTGAGCGACCTCGGCTTGACAGCCGCCCAGGGCGGCGGTCGTCGTCGCCGTGCAGGCTTGGGTCGACGTTCGACAGCAGGACTACTCGCGTACCAAGTTGGCGTGTCCTGCGCGGTGACTTGACCTGAAGCTCGGGTGAGGTCCTAGCCTCCGGTATCGGAGGTAATGCATGAGCATGGAAGTTACCGCGTGGATGTCCCTGCACCACGCGATGAACGCGAAGGACGGGCGACCGCTGTCCCGCGCCACCCTGAAGCGGATCGCGACGTTCGCGCGGCCGCACCGCGCCCTGATCATCAGGTTCCTGTTGTTGAGTGTGGTGACGGCGGTTCTCACGGTGGCGGCGCCCGTCCTCGCCGGCCGGGTGGTCGATGCGATAGTCGACGGCGCCGAGAGCGGCGTGGTGATCCGGCTGGCCGTACTGATCGCCGTGATCGCCCTCGCCGAGGCCGGGCTGGGCCTGGTGACGCGGTTCCTGTCCGCCAGCATCGGTGAGGGGCTGATCGTCCAACTACGGACGGCCGTCTTCGACCACGTTCAGCGTATGCCGGTGGCGTTCTTCACGCGTACTCGCACGGGTGCGCTGGTCAGCCGCCTGAACAACGACGTGATCGGTGCGCAGCGGGCCTTCAGCGACACCCTGTCGAGTGTGGTCGGCAACGCGGTCACGCTGATGCTGACGTTGGCCGTGATGCTCACCTTCTCCTGGCAGATCACGCTGCTGGCGCTCGTCCTGCTGCCCATCTTCGTACTCCCGGCCCGCCGGATGGGTTCGCGGCTCGCCCAGTTGCAGCGTGAGGCGGCCGAGCACAACGCCGCCATGAGCACCCGGATGACGGAACGGTTCTCCGCACCCGGTGCCACGCTTGTCAAGCTGTACGGGCGGCCGGCCGAGGAGTCCGCCGAGTTCGCGGCGCGCGCACGCCGGGTCCGGGACATCGGCGTCCGCGCCGCGATGCTCCAGTGGGTGTTCATCACCGCGCTCACAGTGGTCGGCTCGCTGGCGTTGGCACTGGTCTACGGGCTGGGTGGTCTCTACGCCCTCCGGGGCAGCCTCGACGCCGGAACGGTCGTCGCCCTCGCCCTGCTCCTGTCGCGTCTCTACGCACCGTTGACCTCGCTGGCCAGTGCTCGGGTCGAGGTGATGAGCGCACTGGTGAGCTTCGAGCGGGTGTTCGAGGTCCTCGACCTCAAGCCGCTGATCCTCGACAGGTCCGACGCCCGACCCCTCCCCGAAGGGCCGGTCGCTGTCGAGTTCGAGGGGGTCCGGTTCGGCTACCCCTCAGCGGACAAGGTGTCGCTCGCGTCCCTCGAGGACGTGGCGAAGCTCGATACGCGCGGCGGCGAGGAGGTGCTGCACGGGGTGTCGTTCCGCGCCGAGGCGGGGCAGATGGTGGCGCTCGTCGGCTCCTCCGGGGCGGGCAAGTCGACGATCGCGCAGCTCGTGCCTCGCCTGTACGACGTCGAGGACGGCGCGGTGAGGCTTGCCGACGTCGACGTACGTGAGCTGTCCGCCGAGTCGATCCGGACGGCGTTGGGCGTGGTAACCCAGGACGGGCACCTCTTCCACGAGAGCATCCGCGCCAACCTGGCGTTCGCCCAGCCGGACGCGACAGAGGAGGAGATGTGGGAGGTGCTCGGGCGGGCCCGACTCGACGACCTGGTCCGCAGCCTCCCCGATGGGCTGGAAACCGTCGTGGGTGAGCGCGGATACCGCCTGTCCGGCGGGGAACGGCAACGGCTCACCATCGCGCGACTGCTGCTGGCCCGTCCGCGCGTGGTCATTCTCGACGAGGCCACCGCGCATCTCGACTCCACCTCGGAGGCGGCGGTTCAGGATGCCCTCGCCGAGGCCCTGACCGGCCGGACGAGCGTGGTGATCGCGCACCGGCTCTCCACCATCCGGTCGGCCGACCAGATTCTCGTCGTGGAAGCCGGGCACATCGTCGAACGCGGGCGGCACAGTGACCTGCTCGCGGCTGGGGGCCGCTACCACGAGTTGTACCGCACCCAGTTCGCCCAGGAGAAGCCAACGGTCCAGGAGCAACGCGTCGCCATCTGACGCACGCGGTGGTCGGTCCGCCCGCTGAGGACGGTCCGACCACCGCGTCACCACACGCCGCCGCCCACCCCGATGACGTCACCGGGGGTGGGCGGCGACGGCGATCAGTCGTCGTCGTCGTTGTCGTCGTCGTCAGCGTCGTCGTCGTCAGCGTCGTTGTCGTCGTCGTCGTTGTCGACCGGCTCCTGCTCGGCCTTGACCACCGAGCCGTTGTCCCGGTCGACGTCCACCTCGTGCTCGGTGTCACCGGCGACGATCTCGACACTCCACACGGGCCGGCCGTTCTCCTGCTCGGATTCGACCTCGACGATCTGACCGCCACCAGCCTTGGCGAGTGCGATCTCACCTGCGCGCGTCTCGTCGACCGCGCTGCCCGCTGGCGCGCCACTGGTCGACGGCGTACCGGACGGCGTGCCACTCGACGGCGTACCCGATGGGGTGCCGGCCGACGGCGAACCGGTGACCACGGGTGCGTCGGTGACCGCCGGCGCGACGGTCGCCGCGGCGAGTGACGTGCCGCCGGTCCGCGAGTCGTTCGCGGCGTTCACGCCGAGCGCGACCCCGGCCACCGCCAGCACCGCCGACCCCCCGACCGACGCCAGGAGCAGATTGGTGCGCTTCATCGTGGTGTCCACCTTTCCTCGGTTGTCGACTCCGAGAATCGGTCAGATCGGGATAGCACCGCGCTGTCCGAACGCTAAGGCCGGGTTAAGCCTGAACCGGTCAGAGCGCCATCCGCATGAAGACGTCGGCGCGGGCGTACGGCGGAAGCGGGACCTCTTCCGAACTGACGTGGTGGAAACCGGCGGTCTCGTAGAGGTGCACAGCGTTCGGAAGCTTGGTGCTGCTGCCCAGGAACAGGGTGGCGGCGCCGAGCCCACGGGCGCGCTCGATCGCCGCGTTGATGAGCTGGCGACCGAGGCCCCTGCCCCGCACCGCCGGAGTCAACGCCATCTTCGACAGTTCGAAGACGTCGTCCGAGCTGCGGACCAGTGCGACACAGCCGACGATCTGCCGGCCGTCGCGGACGATCAGCACGTCGCCGCCCGGGTCGATGATGGCCCCGAACGGGTCGTCGAGTGTCGTGCGGTCGGACTCCTCGATGGTGAAGAAATGGGAAATCCATTCTTCGTTGAGCGTCCGGAAGGCCTCGGCCTCCTCAGCGGTCGTCATGGACGTGACGGTCAGCCTGCTCGGGTTCATGGAGGGATTCTCGGTGCTGTACCCATGGACGCGCCGCCCGCCGCAGAGCTGCGGCGGGCGGCGCGGATCGTGGCAGTACGTCAGGAAAGCGCGATGTCGCGGTAGTAGTAGCGCAGGATCGCCTGGTAGTTCTTGCCCTCGTTGGCGAGATCACGCGAGCCGTACTGCGACAGCCAGTCCCCGTCCACCCAGCCACCGCACGCAGTCGTCGTCGCGCAGTAGTGCGCCCGCAGGATGTTGCCGCTGCGGGTCATCCGGGCCGACCACGTCCGCTCCACCGCGGCGGATGTCGACGTCTGTGCCGACGACGGCCGGTAGACCTGGTCGCCGGTGTCGTCGCGGACGTCGTAGCACTGCCCGGCGGACGTCTTCCGGGTCGAGTGCAGCGCCCAGTACCAGCCGTAGCTCTTGACGGCCATCGCACCGGCGTCCAGTGAGGCGGACGGCCAGCTCGTCACCCACTCGTTCGGGAGAACGTTCTTGACGTACGTCTTGAAGTCGACCCGATCGACCCGGCCGAGACCGACCCGGTAGACGAGGATGGTGCTCGGCGGCTTGCTGTTGGTGCCGTCGGTGCTACAGCCCGTCGGCCCGCTCACCAACTCGTGCGAGGCGTTGTTGTTCTTCAGCGTGGCGTTGAGATTTGCCATTGCGCCGGACGCGAAGTCCTGGGTCGCACCGGCAAAGTTGCTGTTGAAGTAGACCCGTACCGTCTTGCCGGTCCGGTTCCACACCGAGGCGGCGTTGTTCTTCACACACAGGCCCTTGCCGCTGCCCGCGCCCTTGAAGTCGTAGCAGGTCGGTTGGGTCGTACCGTAGTCGTCCAGTGAATCGGCGAAGTCGGAGACCGAGCCGGCTTGGTTGCTGTTGTAGTAGTAGCAGAACTCGCCGCTGTCGCAGGTTCCGTCCCGTTCGGCCGCCGCTGCCGGCGAGGCGACACTCAGGATGGAGGTGGACATGGCGAGGACGGCGCCGACGACGGCGAGGCCCCTGCGGATGTTCATGGCGTCCTACTTCTCGTTGTAACCCTGGGAGTTCCAGAACGCGGTGGGGTCGGCGTTGTCCAGGGTGGGGTCGCCGACGCTGACGGCCGCATGGGTCTGCCGGCCGGCCCGAACCTCGACGTGGGTGTGCGCGCCCGAACTGGAGGACACCCCGTGCCACGACTCGTCGGCGATGATCTCGCCCTTGCTGATGGCGTCGCCCACGCTCACCCCGGACTTCGGCGCGGTGTGCAGGTAGATCACCGACTTGTTGAGCGAGGAGTTGTAGACGGAGATCGTGGACAGGCCGCCGCTGCCGGTGGCGCCCCGCGCGACGTAGATGACCGTTCCGGAGACCAGGGCGCGCACGTCCGAGCCGTTACTGCGGGCGATGTCGATGCCCTCGTGCCGGCCGGGCGTAGTGGTGTAGCCGTCGAAGCCGCACGTGACGGAGCCACCGCTGGCCTGGTACAGGGCGTACGACAGGTTCGTGCGGCTCGACGGCGAGAACTGGTGCGAGGCGTTGTTGTTCTTCAGCGTGGCGTTGAGGTTGGCCTTCGCGCCGGCTGCGAAGTCCTGGTAAGAGCCGGCGTAGCCGCTGTTGTAGTAGACGCGGACGGTCTTGGTGCTGCGGTTCCAGATCGAGGCGGCCTCGTTCTTGATGCACAGGCCCTTGCCAGCGCCAGCGCCCTTGAAGTCGTAGCACGAGGGCTGCTCGGTGCCGTAGTCGTCGAGCGAACCGGTGAAGTCCGAAATCGATCCCGCGTTGTCGCTGTTGTAGTAGTAGCAGAACTCGCCGCTGTCGCAGACCCCGTCTCGGGCCGCCGCTGACGCGGGCGATGCGACGCTGAGGATCGAGGTGGCCGCGGCCAGCGCGATGCCGGCAGCCGCGAGGCTCTTACGGATGTTCATGGTGTCCTTTCGGAAACGGTGGGGGTGCGGGTCACTGCCCGCGCTGGTACTGCTCCCAGGTCTTGATCGGGACTGGAGGGCCGTCGTCCGGCCCCTGGTTGGCCAGGCCGTTCATGCCGAGGTAGTAGTCGCCGACCTGGTGCTGTGCCGGGCTGGACAGGTCGGTGTCGCTGATCGCCGTGGCGTGGATGTGCCACGGCCAGTCGCCCTGATTCGGGTTGCGGACCCAGGCCGCGAAGCCGACCTGGCGCATGGCCCGGGCGACGGCGGTGCGCTTGGCGGCGGTCATGCCGGTGACCGCGATGTCCACCACGCCCCCGCCGTCGTGCGTACCGGCCGAGGTGGGGTCGCCCCCGGGGTTGTACGAGCCCTGGTCGAGCACCAGGGTGTAGCCGAGCAGACGCTGGGCCTCGGCCAACATCGCCTGCGTGCGGGCGTTGACGACGTACCCGTCACGCGGGATCTTCGCGCCCGGACCGATGGTGTTGCCGACCGTGTAGCGGTTCTGCCCGAGCTTCGTGAGCGACGTCGTGCCGGGCAGCCCGTTCGCGGCCAGCCCTTTGTAGCCGAGCGAGCGCTGGTACGCCGCGTACGCCGAGACGGTCACGGTGCCGAAGTAGCCGTCGACCCACTGCGCGTTCAGCAGACCCTGCGCCTGCAGCGCCTGTTCGACGGCGAGTACGGAACTCTTCGCGCCCGGGGTCAGTGTGTTGTCGGCCCGGCGGGGGTCGATCTGAGCGGCCAGGACGGTGGCCTCCATGTCCACGACCGGCCGCGCGGCCGTGGTGACGGTTCGCTGCGCTGTGGCACCGGTTGTCGCGGCCCACGCGTGGGCCGGAACACCGACGGCCACGCAGAGCGCGGCGAGCCCGACGGATAGCCAGGGACGGCGCACTGTCGATCCTCCTCGCAATTGGTGTGTCGTTCGGAACGGACATCACCTTGCGGGAAGCGGCCTGCTGTTCGGTACCCATGCCGTGCTGTCAGATCCGTCAGGTCGGCAGCGACCTCGATGGATGTGGTGTTGTCAGCTTCGGCGGCGTCCCAGGCTGACATCGAGGGTCCGCACTCTGACACCGGTCGAGGTGACCGGGGAACGCATTCAGGCGGTGACGGTGACAGTGAAGTACACCGGCCGGCGGGTGGGGAAGTACTCCTGCCCGTTCTCGTCGACCATCTTCCAGCTGACCCAGCACTTCCCGGGACGGCTCGGCGCGGTGACCTCGACACTGATCATCACCTGCTCGTCGGGCGGTGTGTCACCGATCGCCACCCGGTCCGGCACCTGGCAACCGTCGGCGTCGGCGGTGGGGTTGGTCCGCTGGAGGAAACGGTTGTGCCAGGCGACCTTCCCCACGTTCTTGAGGGCCCACACCTTGACGAACTGGGAGTTCACCCGCACCCGGGTGCCGTCGGGGATGGTGACGTCGGAGATGAACTTGCTGGAGTCGCCGGGGATCAGTGAGTCCGAGAACACTGAGGCCGACGGCGTCACCGACGGTGCGGACGACGCCGCCACCGCGCCGGGGTCGTCGCGCGACGTCCGGCCGCGCACGACGATTCCCAGGACGGCGACCATCGCCACCACCAGGACCACCGCTGCGGCGGCGAGCCACGGCAGCCGGTGCCGCCGTGCGCCCGCGACCTCCTCGTCGGCTGGCGGATAGTCCGTGCTGCGCAGCGCGTTCTGCTTCGCCGGGGACGACGCGGGGACGGCGGCCACGACAGGCCCGTCCGGTTGCGGGGCGCCGGTCCCGGTGTCGGGCTTCACGCCCGTGGTGACCGGGGTGTCGGCACCGGTCGGGGACTCGGTACTGATCTGCGGGGCATCGCCGTCTTCGGTGCCCTGCGCAGACGCGGGGCGCTGCGCGTCCTCCCATCGACGCCGCCACTGGACCTCGTCCGCCTCGCAGGCTCGGACGAACTCCCGCACGGTCTCCCAGGAGGGGAACCGGTTCCCGGTGGCGGCCTCGTGCAGGGTGGTGTGCGAGATCCGACCCGACCGCCCCGCCATCTTCCGGAACGACGGGTCGCCGGCGGCTGTCCGCAGAGTCCGTAGCTGTTCGGCGAACCTCTCGTTGGCCTGTCTGTCCTGAATCGACTCGGCGGCGGCACGCTGGTCCTTCATCACTCCCCCTCGTCGGACGACGTTGTCAGGCGTTGTCAGAGCGTGTCAGAGGGTCCCGAACGGGACAAGGCCGCCATCGATGTGGTGCGTCGACGACACCGGGCTCGACGGTCCCGGTGCATTGAGGATGACGCCGCTGTCGTAGCGCGGCACCGGCCCGCCGGGACGGTGGTCCCGGCGGGCCGAGCGGAGGCGGGTCAGCGGCGGCCGCGGTAACGCGGACGCAGGTCGGGTTCCATGTCCGGACAGCCCGCTCTCGTCCACACGTACTAGCCGCGCCTGTTGAGTTCGGCTTCCAGCCGCTGGACGAGCGTCTTGCGGTCCTTGCTGGCGCGCTCGTTACGCAGCGCGCTCTTGAGCTGTCGGGTGTCGAGGCCACGGACCAGCTTGGCCGCCTCCGCGACCGACATCTCCGTCATCTGACCGGCAGTGGTGGCGTCCCGACGCGCTCGTTTGGCCGGCCCGGTGTTGGCGACGTACTGCTTGCCCGTTCGAGAGGCTTCGCGCTTCTTGGTGTCGGTGGCCTGCTTCTGGCTCTCCGACATCTCGTCCCATGCCTTTTTGGGCAGGTAACGACTCGTCGCGCCGTCCTTGCGCGCCCGGGTGTCGCCCTCTTTCGTCTGCCACTTCTCGTTGCCCCAGCGCTGCAGCGACTTCTGTCGTTCGTCCTTTTGACCCAGGAATCCGCCGCCGCGCCGCTTGTACTCCTGAGTGACCAGCTGCGACTTGCGCGCCGACCACTGCCCCGGCTTGCCGCCCTTGTCGGAGGCCTGGATCTCTTCCTTGATCTGCTCTCTGAGCTCGGGTTTCGTATACCGCGCCATGACTGGCAGCTACCCGGCACCGCGCCGCCTATGCCTCCGGCGGCGACACCGGAGGCCCGAGCCGGAGCAGCACCTGCGCGCCGCCTCCCGGGTTGGCCCGCACCTCCAGTCGACCGCCGGCGGCCTGCGCGGCGCGCCGGGCGATGTCCAGGCCCAGGCCCGTGGACCCGGCCGCGCTGGCGCCCCGCCGGATCGCCCCGGCGGGCATGCCCGGGCCCTCGTCGGCGACCGTGAGGACCACCTCGCCCGCCTCGGAGGCCAGCCGGACGGCGAACGGCGTCCCGTCGGGGGTGTGCGCGAAGACGTTGCCGAGCAGGGCGTCCACCGCGGCCGTGAGGTTGTCGGCGGCGACTCCGACGGGGAGAGGGCCGGGCGTCAGGTCGAGGGTGACGGCCCGGCCGGTGTCCTCGGCCAGCACCGACCAGAACGCGACCCGGTCGGCGACGATCGCCGCCGCGTCCGAGGCGGCCGGCTGCGCCGGTGTGTGCCGCCACCGGGCCTGCCGGATGAGCCCGGTGACCGCGCGTTCGAGCCCGTCGGCTGCGGCGGTGATCCGGGCGGCGTCGTCCGGGTCCCGCAACGACTCCGCCTCCAGCCGCAACGCCGTCAGCGGCGTACGCAGCTGGTGCGACAGGTCGGCGACCTGTTCGCGCTCCTGCACCAGGAGCACCTGGATCCGGGTGGCGAGGTGGTTGAGCGCTCCGGCCACCTCGCGCAGTTCGGGCGGGCCGGCCGGCGTGACCCGGGCGTCCAGTTCGGCGTTGGCCAGCCGGTGCGAGACGGCCGAGAGGTCGCTGATCGGCCGGACGAGGGTACGGGCCAGCCGGTCGGCGACCAGCAGCCCGATCAGCACGAGGATCACGCCGAGCAGGGCCAGTACCAGCCAGGCCCGGGTGACCCCGGCGGTCAGCTCGTGCTGTGGCACCGCGATCCGGATCACCCCGGTGCCGTCCGCGCGACCCTGCACGGCGATGACCACCTCCCGGCCGACCGCCGACTCCCCGGTGAGGCTCTGTCCGCGCGCGGCGAGGGCCACCGCCGGCGTACGCGGTGTCTGGGCGCCGAGCACTGTCCCGTCCGGCAGGAAGACGCTCACCTGCCGTCCGGACTCCGCGGCGAGCTGCTCGACGGTGAGCCGAATGGTCGCCGCGTCGGCGGTGCCGACCACCGGCACCAGGCTCTGCGCGTCGGCGGTGGCCCGCACGGTGGCCCGGTCCTCGGCGACGGTACGGACCAGCAGGGCCAGCGGCACCAAGAACGCGATGAGGGTGAGGACGCTCACCGAGGCGACAAGCAGCGCGAGGCGCGCCCTCACGGCTGCTCCGCCGGGGCTTCGAGACGCACCCCGACACCCCGCACGGTGTGCAGGTAGCGGGGCTGCTGGGCGTTCTCCCCCAGCTTGCGACGCAACCAGGACAGGTGCACGTCGACGGTCTTGTCGGCACCGCCGTACGGGATCTGCCAGACCTCCGTCAGCAGCTCACGTTTGGTGACCACCTGGCCCGGACGGCCGGCGAGGTGGTGCAGCAGATCGAACTCGCGGGGGGTCAGCTCGACAGCGGATCCGTCGAGGGTGACCTGTCGAGAGCGGGGGTCGACGCGAAGCCCGCCGACGACGAGTGTCAGGTCCTGCCCGTCGGTGCCGGAGGGGCCGCGCCGCAGCACCGCCCGGATGCGGGCGTCGAGCTGCGCCGCGGTGAACGGCTTGACCACGTAGTCGTCAGCACCCGCGTCGAGCACTCGGACGATCTCGGTCTCGTCGTCGCGCGCGGTGGCCACGATGACCGGCACCGCGCTGACCGCGCGCAGCATCCGCAGCAACTCGCGGCCGTCCAGGTCGGGCAGGCCCAGGTCGAGCACGACGAGGTCGGGTCGGTCCTCCAGCGCGTCGCGGAGCCCGGCCATCGCGGTCGAGGACGCGGCCACCGCGTGGCCGCGTTCCCGCAGGGCCCGGATTAGCGGGGTACGGATCGTCAGGTCGTCCTCGATGAGCAACAGGCGGGCCACAGCTGGCAGGCTAACCGCTGCCACCGGCAGTCAGGCGCACGTTAACCATGCCTTAGCGTCGGGTTGTGCCAACGACAAGGACGGATCGTGGATAGTCAGGGAATGGGCCGTCGTTCGATCCTCGTCGCCACCGGGTGGGTGGCCACCGCCGCCATCGCCACCCTGATCGGCGTGGGCGCGATCCGGTTGGTGGGCGAGAGCCTCACCGGCACCCCGGGCGGGGTGCGCAGCGAGGCCGAGATCGAACGGGCACTCGCCGCACCCGAGCCGACGCCCACGACGGGCTCTGCCCCGGGCACCGCCTCGGCCGCGCCGGGAACGACGAGCGCCACGCCGAGCGGCAGCGCCGGGCCCCGCCGGGGGTTCGCCACCGACGGCGGTACGGCCGTCGCCGAGTGCGGCATCGGCGGCGTACGCCTCGTCTCTTGGGCGCCGGCGCAGGGTTACCGGGTCCGCGACGTGGACCGGGGCCCGGACGACGACGTCGAGGTCACGTTCCAGGGGCCGACCCGGGAGTACGAGTTGAAGGTGCGCTGCATCGGCGCGGAGCCGGTGGCAGTCGCCGACGACTAGGAACGCCCCGAGTGGCAGGCACCTCTGCGAGCATCGTGCGATGGAGCGCTTGGAGAGTCGGACCGTCTACACCAACGCTTGGATGACCGTGCGGGAGGATCGCGTTCGCCGGCCGGACGGCTCGACTGGCATTTACGGGGTGGTGGAAAAGCCGGACTCCGCGCTGGTCCTGCCCCGCTGGGCTGAGGGCTTCTGGCTGGTTGAGCAGTTCCGCTACCCGGTTGGCCGTCGAGCCTGGGAGTTCCCGCAGGGCAGTTGGGGACACGGGGTCAGGGGCGACGCCTCCACGCTGGCCCGCCAGGAGTTGGCTGAGGAGACCGGATTGCGTGCGGAGACGGTCACCCACCTGGGGCACCTGTACGAGGCGTACGGCTATTCCACGCAGGGCTGCGACGTCTACCTGGCCACCGGGTTGACCGAGGGCGAGCCGGACCGCGAGGCGACCGAGCAGGACATGGTGCACCGGTCGTTCACCGACGCACAGATCCGTGCCATGGTGTTGGCCGGCGAAATCGTCGACGCACCGTCGCTGGCTGCGCTGACCCTTTACACAATGTCTCGTTGATCCCGCCGCTCGGCTCACGGCAGACCGGGCCAGGGTCGGTCTGCGCGGATCTTGTCCGCTGGGGACGGCGCGTAGCCAGTCGGGGAGTTCGACTGCTGTAGGCCTCCAACTCCCAGAGCGAGTGGTCATAGCCGGTGCCCCGGGTGGTGCCGAGGAGCCGGATGTACCGGCCGGACCCGCTGAGCCCGGTCAGGTCGTCCACCCCACCGTCGCCACCGGCTGGTGCGCCGACCCGGGCGCTGAACGACCGGACGCCGGTGAGGTTGTACGGGCGGAACGAGATCCAGTCGTTGTTGTCGATGTAGCCGACGGCCGCGCCGCCGTGGCCCGCTGCCCCCGCGACGATCTGGACACCGGACGAATCACCGAAGTGCTCGGCCTGGCGTACCCGTGGTTGCAGGACGGCCTGGGTGTGCGTGGTCAGCGCCGGCTGGCCGCCTCCACCCAAGTCGGTGTACTCGGCGTCGATGATGCCGAAGATGTTCGCCGTCGGCCGGGTCTGGATGAGCGGTTAGGCAAGGCTGGCCTATGCGGAATATCCCGAGAAGAGACGATGGAGAGGGAATTGTCCCGTCGAGCCCGGGTATGCCGGTCGTTCACCGACGGAAGCGAGATCGCCATGACCGACATGCTGGAGATGCCGCGGGTCCACGAGTGCACCGTCACCGACTGCGGCTACAACCACGACGGCTGCCACGCGTTCGCCATTACCATCGGGCAGCAGAACGCCAGCTGCGCCACCTTCATCGACACCTCGGCGAAGGGCGGGCTGGACCGCGTCATCGCCCAGGTAGGGGCCTGCAAGCGCTCCGACTGCCAACACAACGCCGAACTGGAGTGCCACGCGCCGTCCATCCGGGTGGGCCCGGGTCAGGACATCGCCGACTGCCAGACGTACGAGCCGCGCTGACCCGGCGCGACCCGCGGGAGGGACGGCAGTGGTGGCCGCCCTCCCGCGTCTGATGCCGCTTACGCGGGGACGACCATCGGCGTGCCGGCGATCGGATCGGGTACGACGAGACAGCTGAGGCCGAAGACCTGCTCGACGAGGTCGCCGGTGACCACGTCGACAGGCGCCCCCTCGGCGACGATCGCACCGCCGGACATCGCGATGAGGTGATCGCAGTAGCGGCAGGCGAGGTTGAGGTCGTGCATGACGATGACGATCGTCTTGCCGGACTCCGCGTTGAGTTTCCGCAGCAGCCGCAGCAACTCGACCTGGTGGTTGATGTCCAGGTAGGTGGTGGGTTCGTCGAGCAGCAACAGGTCGGTGTCCTGAGCCAGGGCCATGGCCACCCAGACCCGTTGGCGTTGACCACCCGAAAGTTCCCGGATCGGACGGTCGATCAGATCCGCGGTTCCGGTGGCGTCGAGGGCCCGGGCGACGGCGTCGTGGTCGTCGCCACTCCACCGGCGAAACCACCCCTGGTGGGGGTAGCGACCGCGGGCCACGAGGTCGGCGACGGTGATGCCGTCGGGGGCGACGGGAGTCTGCGGGAGCAGCCCGAGCACCTTGGCCACCTCGACGTTGCGCAGTTCGGCGAGGGGTCTGTCGTCGAGAAGGACGGTGCCGGCCCGTGGTGTCAGCAGTCGGGCCAGGCCACGGAGCAGAGTGGACTTGCCGCAGGCGTTGGCGCCGACGATCGCGGTGACCTTGCCGTCGAGCACGGCGACGTCGAGGTGGTCGACGATGGTCCGGTCGTCGTAGCCGAGGGTGAGGCCCTCGGCGCGTAGTCGGGTCATCCACCCGCTCCTTGTCGGTTGGTGGTGGCCAGGAGCCACAGCAGGTAGGGCGCACCGACCGCGCCCGTCACCACGCCGGTGGGCAACGGGGTGGGCAGCAGGTGCACGGCGACGAGGTCGGCGGTGAGCAGCAGCGCGGCGCCGACCAGGGCGGCGGGCAGAACACCCCGGGCCGCAGGGCCGAGAAGCCGGTTGGCGATCGGCCCGGCCACCAGGGCGACGAAGGCGATCGGGCCGGCCACGGAGACCGCCAGGGCCACCAGCACGACGGCGGTGCCGAGCAGCCCGGCCCGGCTGAGTTCGACCCGGACACCGAGCATCCGGGCCGCGTCGTCACCGAGTTCGAGCGCGCCCAACTGCCGTTGCAGCACCGTGGCGGCAGGCAACAGGACGAGCAGGGCGCCGGTGAGCGCCCACAGTTCCGTGCTGCTGGCCTGGCCGACCGACCCGATCAGCCAGTGCATGGCCTGGCGGGCCTCGAAGAGCTGCGCCCGGCTGAGCACGTAGCCGATCAGGCCCTCGAAGAAGACCGCCACTCCGATGCCGATGAGGATGAAGCGGTAGCCGCTGACCCCGTCGCGCCAGGCCAGCAGGTACATGGCCAGGGCGGCGGCGACCGCGCCACCGAGGGCCAGCCCGCTGACGACGAGCCCACCCGCCTGGAGGAGCACGATCCCGGTGACGGCCGCCAGCCCGGCTCCCGAGGTGATGCCCACGAAGTCCGGTGACGCGAGGGGGTTGCGCAACAACTGTTGGAAGATCGTCCCGGACGCGCCGAGGGCGAGCCCGACCGTCACCGCAGCCGCCGCGGTCGGCAGTCGCAGGCCACGGACGACGAAGTCGACGCCGGGATTGTCGGACAGGTGCAGAACCGAGGCGACGACCTCGGCGGCGCCGATGCGGAAACTGCCCACCATCATGGTGAGCACGAAGAGGGCGCCGACCAGGGCAGTCAGAGCGCCCGTGACCACGATGGACCGGGCAGCGCGACGCCTCCGGTTGGCTCGCAACGCCGCTGCCGTAGCGGACGAGGCGGACCGCAGGTCGCTCGTTGTCGCTGTCGTCACCGTACTCACACCTCCGACAGACGGCCGTAGCGCACGATCGCGATGAACGCGGGCGCGCCGATCAGCCCGAGGACCACGCCGACCTGCACCTCGTCGGGGGCTGCGGCCATTCGGCCGAGCACGTCGGCGAGGAGTAGGACGATGGGTGCCAGCAGCATCGAGTACGGCAGGATCCAGCGGTAGTCGGGGCCGCAGATGAACCGCGCCAGGTGCGGCACCACGAGCCCGACGAAGACGATCGGTCCGCAGGCCGCGGTGGCCGCGCCGGCGAGGACCGCCACCACGACGAAGGCGACCGCGCGGGTACGGGTCACGTTCTGGCCGAGGCCACGCGCGACGTCCTCACCGAGCGCGAGGCCGTTGATGGCCCGCCCGAAGCCCAGCGACGCGGCGAGACCGATGAGCAGGAACGGCGCGACCCCGGTCAGGATCGGGGTGTACCGACCGGCAAGCGACCCCACCTGCCAGAACCGCAGCTCGTTGAGGGCGTCCACGTTCGTCATCACGATGCCGCTGGTCACCGAGGCCAGGCCGGCGGTGACCGCCGCGCCCGCCAGGGCCAGTTTCACCGGGGTGGCGCCCTCCCGGCCGATCGAGGCGATCGCGTACACCAGGGCGAGCGCCGCGATCGCACCGGCGAAGGCGAACCAGACGTAGACACCGACTCCGCGTACCCCGAGCACCGTGATGGCGAAGACCACGAACGCGGCGGCGCCGGAGTTGATGCCCAGGATGCCCGCGTCCGCCAGGGGGTTGCGGGTGACGCCCTGCAGGATCGCGCCGGCCACTCCGAGCGCGGCGCCGACCAGGACGCCGAGCAGCGTGCGGGGTACCCGCATCTCGAGCGTGACGGTGCTGCTGATCGGTCCGTCGCTGTCGAGGCTGAACAGGGCGTGCAGCACCTCGGAAAGCCCGATCGACCGGGAGCCCATTGTCACGCTCAGGAAGCCGACGAGGGCGAGGACCACACCGAGGACGGCGAGCCCCGGCCCGAGGGCGGAGGCTCGCCGCACGCCTCCCGTCGAGGTGCGCGTCCCGACCTGGTCAGTTGCCGACATTCGGATCAGCGGCCCTGACCGCCTGGGTCAGCTTGTCCAGCTCGGTGGCGAAGTCCCCGTACGTGTGCAGCCAGAACGCCGGCCAGGAGACGGTGGCGCCGGCCTTGGCCGCCTTGACCTTGAACCAGGTCGGCTGCTTCTTGCCCCAGTCCGCGTTCGCGGCGGGGGTGAAGGATCGGCCGTCCCACAGGATCAGGTCCGGCTGGTACTTGTCGGCGTTCTCCCAACTGAGGTTCTCCCAGTACGGGAAGGCCGGGTCCGGGCTGGCCGGGTTGATCACCTTCAGGCCCCAGGTCTGCAGGTCCAGCAGCTCGGGCGCGTACTCGGGGTTGGCGACGTAGACCTTCTCGGTCGAGGGGGACATGGCCGCCACCGTCAGGTCCGGCTTGGCCGAGGTGGCCGACTTGAACGCTGTCACCGCGTCCTCGAAGCGCTTCTTGTTCGCTGCGATCTGCGGGCTGGCCACGTCCGCGCCGAGGCTCTCGGCGAGATCCTCGTACCCCTCGGCCAGCGCGACGATCGACTTGCCCTGCGTGATGCCGACAATGGGGGCCAGCTCGGCGAGCTTCTTGCTCTTCTCGTCGACGCCCTCCTCCATGCCGCTGTGCGCCTTCTCGGCCGGCCACCAGTCGCCGACGATCAGATCGGGACGCAGGGCGGCGGCCTTCTCCACGTCGATCTTGCCCCACTCCTGGCCGAGGATCTCGATGCCGGTGAGGTCGAGGTTCTTGAGGTTGGGGTCGGTCTTGACCGACTCGTCGGCGTAGACGCCGACCGGCTTGATGCCGAAGGACATCAGCGCGGCGGCCTCGCCGGCGTGCGCGATGATCCGCGTCGGTGTCCTGTCCGCCTTGACGATCTTGCCGGAGCCGTCGTTGAAAGACCAGGGGCCGGAGGCGGTGGCAGCGGCGGCGGTGTCGCCGGTGCCCGTGTCGTTGCCACAACCGGTGAGCCCGCCGAGCACGGCGCTCAACGCCGCTACGGCCAGGACCGGACGCCAGGATTGCATGGTGAGGTTCCCGATCTTCCGAAGACAAGCGAGCCGTCCGGCCCGAAAGTTAGGTTAGGCTAACCAATGCTTCCAGTTTTGGCCAATGCCGGGGTGCCCCACCTCGAAAGACGTTCCCACACCGTCCTCGCCGCGACTTCGTCGCTCAGCGGCCGCCCGCCACCAGCTCGGCGATCATCCCCTCGCAACTGCGGACCACCACCTGAGCGCCGCGCCGCTGGGCCAACGGAAGCAGCGGATCCTCCGCCCGGTCCCGCCACCGCCACTGCGCGTCGGAGGCGACCTCCCAGAGCTGCCGCACATCCGCCTCGTGCTCGACACCGAGCCGAGCCGCGAGGCCCACCCCGTCGCCGCCGACCAGCCGCTGCGCCTCGGCGGCCAGCTCCGCGTCGAACCCGAGCCGGGTGTTGCGCAACGCCACCAGCAGGCGCAGCTCCCGGAACTCGTGCGCACCGGCGAGGATCTGCTCCACCGCGCCGACCAACTCGGCGGACCCCCGCGCCGGCTCGGCCCGCGACAGCGCCTCCACCGCGGCCAGCGCGGACCGGGCCTTCAGCGCGTCGCGGCGATCGATGAAACACCGCGTCACCGACTCGCGCAGCTCGGTGAGACCGCTCCGCCGAATCAACTCGGCGGAGAGCTTCACCCGGCTGTCGAACCCGCTGCGCACCAGCGTGGACGCCAGTCGAACCCCGAAGACCCCGAACCGACCGAGCAGCGCCGCCCGCACCTCGGTGTCCAGCCGCACCGGCAGCTCGCCGCCGAGGAAGCGGTCGGCGGAGATGAGGTGGGCGTCCAACACCGCCCGGGGCACCTGGGCCACCGTCGCGAGCGCGGCGAAGTCCGATTCACCGAGCATCCGTGCCGCCAGGCCGATCTTTCCACTGCACGCCACGACGTTGACGCTCAACGCGATCACCCTGGGGTCGCGGTAGTGCCGGCGAGCGAGCTGGCGGGCGGTGAGCAGGCCGTCGATCCGGCCTCCACCGGTCTCGTCGGAACGGGACAGCAGCAGGATCACGTTGACCAGCGCAGACTGCCCGACCGCACTGTCCCGTGCGGACTCCAGCACCCGCAGGTCGCTGTCGCGACCGTCCCGGGTCAGGTACAACATGGCGTCCGCATCCCGAAGCACCCGCTCCATCACCGGCGACCGGCCCTGCTCGCCACCGCCGGTGACCGCCGGGGTGTCGATGAAGGTGACCCGCCGCAGCGCCCTCGTCGGCCACCGCACCACGATGTCCCGTACGTCGCCAACACCCCGACCCAGATCCACCCGCAACCCGGTCGTTGACTTCACCACTGCCAACTCCTGCGGGGGCTGCCCGGCCGGGTAGGCGGTGGCGTGCGGCGCGGGCCCGTCCTCGTACCAGGTGAAGGCGCCGTCGGCCCGCTCGACCGGCGCGACCTCCTCACCCATCAACGCGTTGAGCACCGTCGACTTGCCCGATCGCCACGGGCCGACGATGGCGATCCGCAGCGGCTGCTCCAACCGGGCCACCTGTTGCCGCAGCTCCGCCACGGCCCGGGGATTGTCCCGGTACACCTCGATGGCCTGGTGCAGCAACCCCCACGCCGCCTCGTCGAGCCGCAGCCCCACCGTCACGGCTGCGGCTCCAGCAGCAGCGCGGCGGAACGGGTGCCGGTCAACTGCTGGGCCTGCTCGTACACCGCCGCCAACCGGGTCATCCTCAGCCGGATCTCGCGCTGCCGCTGCTCGCGTACCGAGGCATCGGTGTCGGCCTCCTGCTTCGCGCTGCGGAACGACTGCACGATGGCCTCCTGGAGTTCCTCCGTCAGCCCCGTGAAGTGATCCCGCAGCATCCGCTGCACCTGCCGGGCGGCGTCGCGGCAGTCGCGGACGATCCGGACGAAGAAGTCGTCGACATGGCGCTGGATGGCCGTCTTGACTGTTGCCTGCCGGCGACGCAGCAACTGCTTGCTCTCGTCGCGGATGCTCTTGCCCCCGAAGAGCGCCCCGATGCCCACCGACACCGGGTTGATCATCGGCATCCCCGCCAGGGTGGTCGCCAGACCGAACATCAGCATCCCGCCGTAGGAGCCCTTCATGCCGGTGAACAGCTTCTGGCCGGTGGTGAACCTGTCGATCGTCGGCCGTTGCAACTCGGGCAACCGCTCGCCGATGTCGTCCGGCATCGTCATCGACCAGGGCGGCAGCACGTCGTAGCCGTACCTGTCGAAGTTGGCGGCCACCCGCCGGGCGATCCAGTCACAGCGCTGGACGAGCCACTCGTGGTTCGCCTCCGCCGCCTCCACCAGGCTCCGCTCCAGCCAGTCCTGGAAGGTGTCCCAGGCGACCAACGGATCGGCGGTGTCGAAGGCCTCGTCCACCGCGCGCAGGATCTGTCGGGTCCGGTCACGCAGGTCGTACTCAAGGTCGGCGAGCAGGTCGGTGATCTCGTCGGTGAGCACGTTCTGCCACCGGGTGGAGCAGCGGCGCAACTCGTCGACCTCGCGCTGCGCCGCGTGCAGCCGGGAGATCGGCCCGGACTGCTCCTCGGCCTCCCGGGTGGCCAACTCGGCGCGCAGCGGCGCGGCCAACTGCTCCACCACCGTCCGGGCCACCGTCTGCACCGCAGCCCGGGCCAGGTGGTCGGCCTTGCCGGCCAGGTCGCGTTGCAGGCGGGCGATGAGCGCGGGAAACCCGGACTCAGCGTTGAGAGCACGGTCGTCGGCCGCGGCGGCGCGCAGTCGCAGCGCCGCCGAGACCGGGATCAGCGTCGCCGGGACACCCGCCTCGGCCAGGTGCTGCCGGTTGCGCTCGGCGACCGTCCGCCAGTCCGCCACCAGATCGGTCTTGCTCTGCACCACCACCACGTTCGGATGCGACCGCGTCACGTGCAGCAGCACGTTCAACTCGGCGACCGACAACTCCCGAGTGGAGTCGGAGACCAGCACCACGGTGTCCGCGCGGGCGGGAGCGGCGACCGAGGCGGCGACGACACCGGCGACCTCGTCGGTGCCGGGGGTGTCCACGAGCACCAACCCGGCACCGAGCAGGGCGCGGGGCAGTCCGATCTCGACGTACGCCGGTCCGCCACCCGGTCGACGCCCGACCAGGCCGGCCACGCCCGCCGCGACCTGGTTGAGCGCCACCGGGGTCCGCTCGACGCTCGCGGTGGTGGCGGTGCCGGTGGGGTCGCCCGGCGACTGCGCCACCGCCGCGGTGGGGGCCTCGGCGTGCAGCACCACGGTGGGCAGGACCGTCGTCCGGCCGTCACCGACCGGGCAGGCCGGCGCGTTGATGATCGCGTTGATCAGCTGACTCTTGCCCTGGTTCGGTTCACCGATGACCAGAACGCGCAGCGTCGGGTCCAGCAGTTGCGCCCGCTTCTGCCGCACCGTCTGGAGCAGGTCGCCGCGACCGTGTGCGGTGCAGGTGCGGGCGATCTCGTCCAGCACGTCCAACCAGATCCCGGCCATCACCGCACCAAGTGTGCGGATTTCAGGTTAATTATCAAGAGGGACCGGATGTGGAACCGGGAAGGGCCGGATCGTCCGAGACGATCCGGCCCTCCGCTCCGACCGGAAGACCGGATCAGAGCAGACCGCCGGTGATACCCAGCAGCCCGTGATCGGACGAGGCGTGCGAGTCGCCGAGCACACCATCGGTGACCCCACCGGTCACGTCACCGACCGTGTCGGTGACACCGGGGAGGAGGCTGTCCACCTGGTGCGTCACGCCGCCCACCGTCGACGGCACGTCGAGCGGCGGGACCCCGCCGACGATGCCGTCGCCGTGCCCGAGGCCCAGCCCGCCAAGGGTGTCGTCGACACCGAGGGAGCTGACCACCCCGCCGAGCTGGCCGTGGGTGCCGGAGAGGACACCGCCGGTCAGGTCGCCGCCGATCAGGTTCGAGTCGGCGACGCCGAGCAGGCCGCTCGGGTCGCCGACGGTGCCGGTGACGTCCCCGAGCACCGGGTCCGCTATCGCGTCCACCGGCTGCACCACGTCGGCGTCGAGGGTGTGCGCCACGTCGGAGACACCGGCCAGGTCGGTGTCGAGGCCGTACGGACCGACGCCCAGACCGATGCCCGGCAGCACGGTGACCCCGGCGGCAGCGGTCGACGGGTCGACAGCGATGGCACCGAGCACACCGGCCTTGACGTCCACGCCACCGGGCGAACTCGTGACGCTGATCTGCTGCGCCACGCTCTGCAACTGACCCACCACATCGGTCGTGTCGGTGAGCAGCGGGTCCAGCCCGAGCTGCCCGACCGGCGAGGCCAACGGCGCGAGGCCCGCCCCCGGCGCGTAGTCGACGACAAGCGGTACGACGTCCTGCACGTCCGCGGCAGTGATGTCGGTGAGCCCGGCGCCCCGCAACGCGCCCTCGGGGTCGAGGTCGAAGGCCGACCGCGCGTCCGGGTTCGTCAGTAGGTCGAGCACGAAGTCGTGGAGCGTCTGCTGCGAGTCCATGTGCCGGTTCTCCTCGGATGTGGCCTGTGCGGGGTGTCGTACGTCGACGGTGACGACGCTATTGCCGGGGCCACCCCCGGGCATCGGGGCTCAGCCCGCATCCGTGCCGGTTGAACTAGGGGCTCCGCCACCTCGTACGTTAGGGGGACAGGGGGAAACCGTCCCGGCGAGATTAGGGTCCCGACCAGGGACTGATCTCTGGTACGAACGTAGGAGCCCGCGGGGTTCGCCGGGGGTGGGTCGTCGGGCAGCCGACGCCATCGCCACCGACCGGCCGACTCACGGGGAGAGACAGAGACAATGCCGTACGTCCTGGGGATAGACATCGGAAGCAGCTACACGGCCGCCGCCGTCGCGCGGCGACGCGGCCCGACCTGGACCCGCCCCGAGGCCGTCCCGCTGAGCGCCGGCTCACCCCTCATGCCCTCGGTGCTGTGCCTGGCGGAGGACGGGTCGCTGCACGTCGGCGAGCCCGCGACCGACGACGGCAGCCGCACCACCCGGGACTTCGTCCACCGGATCGGCGACGACGTGCCGGTGCTGCTCGGCGGCGAGCCGTGCGCGCCGCAGACGCTCACCGCCGAGCTGGCCGCGTGGGTGGTGGAGCGGGTCCACGCCCAGGAGGGTGGCGCGGCCGAGGCGATCGTGCTCAGCCACCCGGCGGGGTGGCGCCCGTACCGGCGGGAGGTGCTGCACCGGGCACTGTCCAATCTGGGCCTACGGCACGTGACGTTGCTGCCCCGCACTGTCACGGTCGCCGAAAGTCACGCCGCTCGGGGGTTCGCGGGCAGCACCGCAGTGGTCTACGCCCTGGGCGGCAACAGTTTCGAGGCGGCTCTCGTGCGCCGCACCGCACGCGGCACGTTCGAGACGTTCGGCACCCCGCAGGGTCTCGACCCGATCGGTGGCGCCGACTTCGACGAGGCGCTCGCCGAGCATGCTCGTACCCTGCTGGCCCGGGAGTTGGCAGCGACCGGGCGTCGCGGGGCCCAGGCCGCGCTGCGCGGGCTGCGCGCGGAGTGTGACCGGGTCAAGCGGGTGCTGACCGTCGACCTCACGGCCGACGTGGTGCTGACCCTGCCGAGCGGCCCGGCCCGCGTGCCGGTGACCCGGGCGCAGTTCGAGGCCATGATCCGCCCGACGGTGCAGGCCACCGTCGACCTGCTGCTGCGGGCCGTGCGCAGTGCCGACCTGACTCCGGGGCAACTGGACGGCGTTCTGCTGTCCGGCGGCTCCACCCGTGTTCCGCTCGTGACCGAGCTGATCGGCGCGGCTCTCCCGGTGCCGGTCGAGGTGGAGCCGGCCCCACAGTTGACCGCCGCCACCGGGGCGGCGATGGCCGCCTGTCAGGTGGTGTCACCACGCCCCCGCCAGCCGCCGCCGGCCCGTGTCCCGGCCCCGGTCAGCGGTGCCGGGCGGGCCACCCTGCCGGCTCCACGCCGCCCCCACCACACCGTTCCGGGCGATCCGCCACCGCGGCCGCCGGTCCGGGTCCTCCCACTGGAACTGCCGAAGCCGTCCCGCCTGGCGCTGGCCCGTGGCCGCGGACGCGAAGGATGACCCCGATGATCATGAATGACCTCGCCGTCCCAGGGTTGACAGTGGACAAGGGGCTGCGGGCCCTGCTGGACGCTGTCGTGCAGGATCCGACCGGCCCACTGACCGTCGGCATCGCCGGCCCCGCCGGTCACGGGAAGACCGCACTGCTCGCCGAGGTGGAGCACATTCACCAACGCGCCGGCATCGCCGTCCGCACTGCCGCTCCGCGGCCGGGTGAGCAGGTCGACCCCGACACTGTGGTGCTCGTCGACGACGCGCACCTGCTCGACGACGCGCGGATCGAGGCGCTGGCGCGTCTGGTCGCCGGCCGTCGACACCGGCTGGTGGTCGCCTACCGTCCGTGGCCCCGGTCAGCGGCGTTCAGTGAACTGGTCGACGCGCTGCGACGCGACGGGCAGAGCGTGCTGCTCACGCCGTTCACGCGGGAGCAGACCGCCGCTCATCTCGCCGCCACACCCGAGCTGGGCCGACCCGCTGACCTGGTCGACTTCGTCCACACGCAGACCGCCGGCGTACCCCGGGACGTGGAACGGTTGGCCCGTGGCCTGGCCGGCGCGGCGACCCGGACCGGCACGATCGTCGACCCACCCCGGTCCGTCATCCTCGAATTCGGGCCGGACCTGGACGTTCAGCCCACCGCGGTACGACGACTGCTGCTCGCCGTCGCGGCCGGCGGGGCGATGCCGGTGAGCATGCTCGGTGCGCTGCTGGGTCGGGACCCGGCCGGGGTGGACGAGTTGATCGCCAGTACCAGGGCGGCCGGGCTGCTCGGCGCCGACGGCCGGCTCGCGCCGATCGTCCGGCGGGCCGTCGCGACGCTCAGCCCCACCACCGAGCGGACGGCTGTCTGGCGTCGGCTCACCGAGTTGCAGCTCGCCCGGGGCGGCGCGGTGCTGCCGCTGGTCCGCTCCCTGCTGGCGGTCGGCGCGCTCGGCGACTGCCCGGCCGCGACAGTGGCCGCCGCGGCGGATGAGGCGCTGGCCGACGAGCCGGCGTTCGCCGCCGAACTGTTCGCGGCGGCCACGGCGGCCGGACAGCCGCCCAACGCGCGGCAGGCGCTTGCCGCCGCGCTCGCCGGTGACCTCGACGACGCGCTCCGGCTCGCGGACCGGCTGCTGGCCACCGCCGCTCCCCCGGACCGCTCCGACGCGGCAGTGGTCGCCGCCACCGCCCTGGCCCACCGTGGTCACGTCGGCCGCAGCGTCGAACTGTTCCGCTGGTCGGGCACCGCCTCGGCGGCGGCGTTCGCCATCGTCGGCGGGCTCGCCGGCGGAGATCTGGCCGCCGCCAGCGCACCACCGGCGGGTGACCCGGCGGGCGAACCGCCCACCCTGCACGCCAGCGCGGCGCGGCTGATGGCCAACGGCGTACGGGAGAGCGTGACCGGCCCGCCGACCGCCGCGCTCTCCGCGCTCGTGCAGGCCGCCGCGTTGCTGGAGCCGGACGGGCGAGCCGCGCTGCTGCCGGACAGCCCTGCGGCCCTCGCCGCGCTGACGGCGGTGCACTGCGGTGAGCTGGAGATCGCCGAGCGGGTGCTGCACCGGGCGCTGGGCGCCGGTGTCGGTGGCCCGCTGATGGCCCGCCGGCACCGGCTGTTGCAGGCCTGGATCCTGATGGTCCGGGGCGAGATACACGCCGCCGGCGAGCGCCTTGCCGCTGTGACGCTCGACGGGCGACCACTGGAGTCCCGCGACCAGCTCTTCGCCGCCGCGATCCGGATGGGCATCGGTCGGCGCAACAGTGACCTCGGGGCGCTCAAGCGGGGTTGGGGGCAGGCGCTGGAGGCGGTGGTACGACACCCCGTCGACCTGTTCACCCTGCTGCCGTTGGGTGAGCTGGCCATCGCGGGCGCGCGACTGGGTGACCTGGCCCGGCTCGCGCCGTACCTGCACCAGGGGCGAGCGCTGCTCGACCGGCTCGGCAGCCCACCACTGTGGAGTGTGCCGATGCACTGGAGCGGGCTGCACGCCGCGATCCTGACAAGCGAGCCGACTGTCGCCGACGAACACGTGGCGGCGTTGCTCGCCGCGGCCGACCACAGCCGGTACGCGGCAGTGGTCGCCGCCGCCGCGGAGAGCTGGGTGGAGGTGCTCCGCGGGTTCGTCGACCCGGCCCGGGTGGAGGCCGCCGCGCGCGGGCTGCACGACACCGGGTTGTGCTGGGACGGCGCCCGCCTCGCCGGGCAGGCCGCCATCCGCACCGCCGACCGGCGGGCGATGACCACACTGCTGGAGTGCGCCCGAGCGTTGCAGGGGCGGCCGTCCGGCGGCCCTGGCGGGCAGCCACCGACGACCGGCGCGAGCACGGCACGGGTCGTCGGCCCCACCCAGCACGGGCTCAGCGACCGCGAGTACGAGGTCGCCGAGCTGGTATTGGCCGGCCTGACCTACCGGGAGATCGGCGATCGGCTCTTCATCTCGGCCAAGACCGTCGAACACCACGTGGCGCGGATGCGCAACCGGTTGAACTGCGCCAACCGCGCCGAGCTGTTGGCGCTGCTGCGCACCCTCGTCGCCGACCGGGCCAGCGACACGGCCGGGCAGCCATGGCCGCAGCGGGCCGGCCGATGACCAGCGTCGACGTTCGGCTGATCCGGATCCGGCTGGCCGTCCTGGCCGCCGTGCTGATCACCCTGTGGTCGTACGCGGCGTACGTGTCCAGCCAGGACGCCGTCGACCTGCTGCGCGTCCGGGCGCTGGCGGACACGCTGGGCCAACCCATCGACCGCCTGATCCTGAGTCTGCAGGCGGAACGCCGGATCACCGCCGAGACGGTCACCGGGGCGGGGCAGCCGACACCAGCGCTGGCCGGGGCCCGCGAGGGCACCGATCGGGCCGCCGCCGAGATCCGCGAGTTCACCGAGGGCCACGGCCTTCGGTTGCTCAGCGCCGGGGCCGTCCGCGACCGGGCCGGCGAGCTGGTCCGACGGCTCGACGGCCTGGGCATTACCCGATCGACTGTGGACGCCGGCCGGCTCGCCCAGGGCGGCGCCAGCGCCGGGTACGACGACGTCATCGACGTGGCCTTCCGGGTGTACGGCCCGGAGTGGGGCGCGTACGAGAGCGGGTTGGCCGCCGACACCAGGGCGGTGATCGCGCTGGCCCGCGCCCGGGAACTGCTCGCCCGGGAGGACACGTTGGTCAGCGCGGCCCTGACCGGCGCGCGACTGGGCGTCGACGAGCGGCGCCGGCTGGCCACACTCGTCACCGTCCAGCGCTACGCGCGCACCGAGGCCGTGGCCGAGCTTCCGCCGGACGGCCAGGGCGAGTACCAGCGCCTCGCCGCCGGTCCCGAATTCGTGGCCCTGCTCGACCTGGAGAACCGGCTGCTGCTCCAGGCGGGCAGCGCGGACGCCCTGGCCGGCCTCACCGCGCAGGCCTGGCGGGCCGCGGTGGACACCGCCCTCGGCGCGTTGCAGACGCTCGTGACGACCACCGCCCGCAGCAGCGTCGAGCGGGCCACCCCCGGTGCCGTCGTGCTCGTCGCGCGTACCGGCGCCGTGGTGGGGCTCGGCCTCATCGTCGTGCTGGTGCTCCTGCTGAGTTGGGCGGGCACCATCCGCCGCCTGACCGACGAGCTGACGAGGCCGGCCACTGACCTCCCGGTTGCGGCGCGGGACACTCAGCCCTCGCCGCCGCGCGCGTCCCCGACGAGGGATGACGCGGAGCGGGAGCTGTTCCTGGGGCTGACCCGACGTAACCAGGTCCTGCTGCGCGACCAACTCAGCCTGCTCGACGGCATGCAACGTCGGGAACGGTCCGCCGAGGAGACCGGTGACCTGTTCCAGCTCGACCACCTCACCACCCGGATCCGGCGCAACGTGGAGAAACTGATCACGTTGGCGGGCACGAGACCCGCCCGCCGTTGGCGACGCCCGGTGCCGCTGCTCGACGTGGCCCGCGGCGCGGTCGCCGAGGTGCCGGAGTACCACCGGGTCCTGATCGCCCCACACTGGCCGTGGTCGCTCGCCGGGCCGGCCGTTACGGACGTCATCCACCTGCTCGCGGAGCTGGTCGAGAACGCCCTGGCGTTCTCCGGGGCGGACACCACGGTGCGGGTCAGCGGCGAACACCGACCGCAGGGGTGCGCCGTTCTCATCGTCGACGACGGGCCCGGCCTGGACGCCGCCGCGCTGGCCGAGGCGAACCACCTGCTCGGCAGCCCGCCACCGGACGGCCCGCCACCGGGCCGCGCCGGCTGGTACGCCGCCGCCGTCCTGGCCGGCCGCTGCGGCGCCCACGTCTCGCTGCGTCCCGGCCGGCGCGGCGGAACGGCCGCCGTCGTGCTCCTTCCCGCCCGGTTCGTCACCGACACCGGCGGCCCACCGGCCGGCGCACCGGCCGACACCCCGTACCCACCGGCCCGCACCGGCACCGACCTACCCGACCCGAACGGCGACGGGGCACTGCCGACGCGGGTCCGCCACTCCGCGCCAACCGGCCCGGGCCATGGCAGGACCAGCCTCGACACTGTCGAGTTCCCAGTCGCGAGAACAGCAAGGAGACATCAATGACGTCTGCAGTGGTCACCAAGGCCGGCCTGACCGACGCCCTGAACAGCCTGGTCGACCGGGTGCACGGCGCGGAGTTCGCCGTGGTGCTCTCACCGGACGGGTTGCCACTCGGCGGCTCGCGGCGGGTGGGGGACGACCTGGCCGAGCAGATATCGGGAGTGGTCGCCGGGCTGATCGCGTTGGGGCTGGCCGCCACCCGGACCTGCGACGCGGGTCACCTGCGCCAGGTCGTGGTGCAGATGTCGCGGGCGTTCCTGTTCATCGCCACCATTCCGAACGGGACCATCCTCACCGTCCGGATCGCCGGTGACGACGTCGAGGTCGGTGACATGGCGTACGAGGTGGCGCTCTTCGTGGGGCAGGCCGAGCAGCACCTGCCGATCACGCTGGGCCCGGCCTCCTCGGTGACGATCGGGGACACTGGTGCACTCCAGCGGCGCCACTGACGAGGCCTGGTACGACGACGACGCGGGCCCGGTAGCCCGGCCCTACACGATGACCGGGGGGCGTACCGCCCCCGCACGCGGCCAGTTCGACCTGATCTCGCTGGTCGTGGCCAGGCGGGGGGCCACGCCCCGCACACCGCTCTTCCCCGAACAGGCGCGGATCGTCGAGCTGTGTCACCATCCAGTGTCGGTGGCCGAGGTCGGCGCCGAACTGGACCTTCCGCTGGGAACGGTCCGGGTGCTGCTCGGCGACCTGCTGGCGGCCGGGCTGATCGAGACGCACGAACCGCCGATGCTGTCGGAGCTGCCGAACGAGGATCTGCTTGAGGCGATACTCGTCGGGCTTCGCGCACTGTGACCGGGCAGGTGTCACCCGCGACCCGGACGGATCGTGGGCGCGCACCTGGCAACGAACTGAAGGAGAGACAGGCAGTGCCGGCAACACCACCCCAGCCACGCCGTACCGTGGCGATCATCCTGCTGGACCGGGTCGTGGCCCTCGTCGCGGCCGGACGGCGGGTGCTCACCGGTCGGGAGGACATCTCGCGGTCCACCTGGGTGGCGGTCATCGCGGCGCTCGGGGTGCTTGTGGCGACGGCCGTGTCCGTCGTCGGGGTGCTGCGTACGCCGGAGAAGTTGACGCCGGTGACCCTCGACCCGCCGCCGTCGGTGGAGCAGGTCGGCGCGTCACCGTCCGGCACCCCCCGCGCGCAGGCACGGCCGGCGGTCACCAGCCCGGCGGTGCCCGCTGACCCACCCGCCTCGCCCACCGCGGTTCCGCCGGCCGTCGCGTCCTCGTCCCCGCCGACACCGACAGGTGTGACAGCCGAACCGACACCGGCGGCCCTGGGCGCCGACTTCGCCATCACTGACAATGCCCTGCTCAGCTACGGCGCGACCGTGACGATCAACAATCCCGGCTCGGTCCCGGCACGCGGGTGGACGCTCGTCGTCACCCTGCCCCGGGAGTCGCTGGGGATCAGCGGCGTCGAGGGAGCGCGGGCCAGCCGGGACGGTGCGGTGTGGACGTTCGTGCCGGACGGCGACACCGGTCAGGTGCCCGCCAGCGCGTCCGTCCCTGTCACGTTCCGGGTGAACGGATCGTTGACCGGCTCCGCCCCGAAGGCGTGCACCATCGACGGGGCCGCCTGCTCCGGCCTGTCGAGCTGACCATTCGGAAGGTCCCACGACCAGGCGTGTCCGCGTCGGCCGGCGTCCTCAGTGGATGGGAACGGGTACCTCGGTCCGCTCCCGTACCAGTGGCAGCGCCGGCGCCAACGCCAACCCCATGAGCAGGCCGCCGATGGGGAGCAGGTCGAGGGTGACCGCCGGCAGGACGATGCCGACGAGGAGCAGCGGCACACTCCACCGCGGCAACCGCCGTCGGGCGGCGAGCATGCCCGTGAGGACGAACAGGCCGACAAAGAACAGCTGCGGTACGACGTCGTAGAAGGCCACTTCCACGCCCGGGAGGTCCTTGAACTCCGCGCCCAGCGTCGACATCTCCGCCCGGTCCTCGGCCAGAAGCCCCTCCACGATGTCCGCGCCGAACTGCACGACCGTCGCGGCGAGGCCGACAAGGGTGGCGGCCACGACCCCGGTACGCCACGGACCGCCGGGTAGCAGGCGGGCCAGCGCGAGCACACCGGGGACGAAGCACACCATGCCGGCGAGGGCGACCAGGTGCGCGGCCTGCCAGTCGAGCCCGGGGCCGTACACCCCGTCGGATCGTGCCCACAGCCGAACCAGGCCGTAGGCCACGATGCCGACCGGTCCGGCGATCACAGAGAGCGCAGCGCGTTTCATGCCAGCCAGCATGTGGCCGGCGACGCCCGGCGACCTCCGGGACCTTCCCTTGGGTGGCCCCGGGTTCTGTCTCAGGTCTTTCACCGAGCAACCCCGAGACCCCGCGCTCAACGCTCGCTGATGAGGGGGGCGTAGTCGCCGCGGGTGAGTGGTCTGCTGGACAGGGAACCGTCGGCGCGGGGCACACCGAGAGCCTTGCCGTCGCGCAGGAAGGCCACAGTGGTGACGTCGTCGCGGCTGGTCAGGGTGCAGACGATCTGCCCGAAGGCGAGGACCTCGTCGCTGCGCCCCCCGACGTCGGCGGGTTCGTCCACCGCGACCAGTGCCTGCGTCCCGGTCACTGTCGCGCGGGCGGCGTTGACCGCCCCGGGCAACGCGCTGGTCAGATCGCTGTCCCGTTCGGCCGCGCTGGGCCCGGTGAGCAGATGCCGCAACTGGTCGGCGATCGTGGGTGGGCTGTCGACGCGCCGGACCACCGGGACGATGCCGTTGTCGCGGACCAGGCAGATCGTCTCGGCGGCACTGCCGGCCGGTGCGGTGGTGTCGGCGGGCGCGGCGCTGCGGAGCGGCCCTGGTGGGGGCGGCACGGTTCGAGGGGTGTCGTCGGTGGGGACGCCGCACCCGGTCAGCAGCACGCCGAGCGCCAACGCGACGAGACGACCGGGTCTCATGACAGGCTCTCCGGCAGGGTGACCCGGAAACAGGCGCCCCCGCCCGAGCGGTCGCCAACCGCCACCCGCCCCCCGTGCGCGGCGGCGTGCTGGGCGACCAACGCCAGCCCGAGACCGGTGCCATCACCGCCGCCTCGGGTGTGGGCGGCCCGCCCCCTGACGAACCGGTCGAAGATCGCCTCGCGGTCCTCGACCGGGACCCCCGGACCGTCGTCGTCGACCTCGATGAAGCCGCTGTCCCCGTCCCGGCCCAGACGAACAGCCACCGGGCCACCGCCGTAGGTGACCGCGTTGTCGAGCAGGTTCGCCAGAATCTGGGCGATCCGCCGCCGCTCGACCTGCCACGTCGGGGGCACGTCCGGCGCCAGGCGGACGAGGGCGCCCGGCAGGTCGTACGCGTCGCAGGTCTCCCGGGCCAACTCCACCACGTCCACCGGTGCGCGGTGGGCGGGCTGGTCACTGCGGGCCAGGTCGATCAGGTCGTTGACGAGACGCTGGAAACGGTCGATCTCGTCGGCCACGAGCCCGGCGGCGGTGGCCGTCCGTTCGTCCTGGTGTTCCCGACGTCGGGCCAGGACGCTTGCCGCCGCGGCGAGGGTCTGCAACGGGGAACGCAGTTCGTGGCTGACGTCGGCGGCGAACCGGCGGTCCCGCTCGATGCGTCGGGCGAGGCGGTCGACCATCTCGTTGAACGACGAGGAGAGGCGGGTGAGGTCGGGGTCGGTTGCCGGGTCGAGCCGGGCGGTGAAGTCACCGGCGGCGATCTTCTCGGCCGCGTCGGCGACGGCCGTCAGCGGCCGCAGCCCGTGCCGGGTGGCGTACCAGGCGAGGGTCGCGCCGGACCCGGCGACCAGCACCGCGACGCTGGTCAGCGCAAGGGCCAGGACCCGGAAGGTCTGCTCCAACTCGCGCAGCGAGTTGACCTCGAAGTACGTCGCGGACGCGGACAGCGGCACACCGACCACCAGGGCCGGTTGCCCGTCGACGCGGACGCGCTGCACGGCCGGCTCCCCGGCGGCGACGACCCGGAGCAGGTCGGCGGGGATGGCGGCGGTGGTGCCGGGATCGGCGGCGCGGGCGTACCACTCGCCGTTGAGGTGCAGCACCGGTCGACGGGTTCCGCCGGTGTCCAACGAGCGCAGCACCTCCACCACGTCCGGGGTGTCGGTGTCGAGGCCGGCATGCACCACGGCGGCGTCGAAGTAGGCGGCCCGCAGGGCGATGCGTTCCCGGTCGTCGAGCAGGGACCGGCGGGTCAACTCGTAGGAGATCAGGGCCATCGACGCCGACAGCAGGAGCGCGCCGACCGCGAACGCGGCGGTCACCCTGGTGCGCAGTCCGAGGCGTCTCATCGTTGCAGCTTGTAGCCCAGGCCCCGCAGGGTGACCAGGTGCCGGGGGTTCGCCGGGTCCGGCTCGATCTTCTGCCGGAGGCGGCCCACGTGCACGTCGACGAGCCGTTCGTCGCCGCTGTCGTACCCCCAGACCCGTTGCAGCAACTGCTGACGGGACAGCACCCGGCCGGCGTGCTCGGCCAGCTCACAGAGCAGCCGGAACTCGGTGCGGGTGACGGTGACCTGTTGGCCGGCGCGGCGCACCTCCCCGGCCTCCGGACTGATCTCCAACTCCCCGAAGGCGACCGCCGGCACGGGCGCCGGTGCCGAGGCCGCGGTCACCGGCCGGGCACGGCGACGCAGCGCCCGCAGCCGGGCGGTCAACTCCCTGATCGCCACGGGTTTGACCACGTAGTCGTCGGCGCCGGCCTCGAGAGCGGCGACGATGTCGTCGGTGCCGTCGCGGGCGCTGACCACCACGATCGGGACGTCGTCCTCGCGGCGCAACTGCCTGATGCACTCGAAGCCGTCGAGGCCGGGCAGCATCAGGTCGACGAGCACGTAGTCGGCGGGATGGTGGCGTTGGGCGCGCAGGCCCTCCTCGGCCGTGGCCGCGCCGAGGGCGTCGTAGCCCTCGTCCTCGAGTGCGAGCAGCAGCGCGAGCCGGATGCGGTCGTCGTCCTCGATCACCAGTACGGCCGTCATGCCGGAATCATCCTCGGCCGACCGCCGGGCGGCCAATTACGCCGGCCGGACGGCCGCTTTGTCACACAACTGTCACAGAGCCTTGCAGTGACCGCCAACCCCGCCGAGCACGGTGGGGAGGGAACGGGATCGACGGAGAGGGGTACGGCGATGACGACGCCGGTGCTGCCCGCGAGGTACACGCTGCCGCTGGTCGAGGTTCGGGTCAGCGAACTCGATCTGGGCTGTCTGTCGGAGGTCGGCGCGGTGTTCGACCGGCTGCTGGCGCTGCGGCCCGCACTGGTGGTGCTCGACCTGTCCGACTGCCAGCACCTCGACGCCGCCGCCATCGGTCTGCTTCTCGACGTGCACCGGCGGCTGGCTCGCGCCGACGCCGCCCTGACCGTCCGCAACCCGAACCCCCGGGTCCGGCGCATCCTGCACATCACCCGCCTGGATCAGGTGCTTCCGATAGTGAGTGAGGAAGGACCAGCAGCATGACCGTCGTCCCGGACGATTATCTGATGACCCTGATTTGCGACACCTGCGGCGAGACCATCCGCGGCACCGCGTGTGTGCTTCCCGACGCCGAGGTCGTGTGGACGCTGGTGGCCGAGCACGGCTGGAGCGGCTCCCCCTTCGCCACGGGGCCGCACCGCTGCCCGCACTGCAGCCTGCTGCCCGCCTCGACCGGCGGTCACTCGCCGTGCGACGACCACGGCCCCGGGGGCATCCTCGGCATCGACCACCTCGACGGCACGACAGTCATCGCGGCCGGCGGCGACATCGACCTGGACACCGGTCACAACCTGCGCACGGCCCTGCGGCACGTGGCCGAGGTGGGAGGGCATGTCGTCGTCGACCTGAGCCGGGTGCACATCATCGACTCGACCGGCCTCAGCCTGCTGGTCCGCGCCCACCGTGACGCCCGCGAACGCGGCGTCACGCTCTGCCTCGCCGGGCCGTCACGATTCGTCCGCACCGTTCTGCACACCATGCGTCTGGACGGGGCTTTCCCGATCTTCGACAGTCGCGAGGACGCCCTCACCCAGTTGTCCGACGGTGGGGCGACGACCCTTCCCGAGGGCCACGCGGTGGCCGTTCGCCGCTGAGGGGGCGGGGCCGACCGGGTGGCGAGCATGTTTCATGCTGGAGTAGTGATTCGTTTCGTACTGAATGTGCTGTGGCTGGTCTTCGGCGGTGGCCTCGTGCTGGCGGTCGGCTACGGCATCGCCGCGCTCATCTGCTTCGCCCTGGTCATCACCATCCCGTTCGGCGTCGCCTCGCTGCGCCTCGCGGTCTACTCGCTGTGGCCGTTCGGTCGCACGGTGGTGCCCAAGCCGGGCGCGGGCGTCGGCTCCGGGCTGGCGAACATCCTCTGGGTGGTGTTGGCCGGGTGGTGGCTCGCGCTCTCCCACATCCTCGCGGGCATCGCCCTCTGCGTCACGATCATCGGGATTCCCTTCGGCATCGCCAACTTCAAGCTCGTTCCGGCCGCGTTCTGGCCCCTCGGCCGCGAGGTCGTCGAGGCACCCTGACCCGCTCCCGGTAGGTCCACAGCACCCCACCGGGCCCGGGTTCGCGCCGCGTTTGCGGAAATCGACAGCGGCTACGCTGCGCCCTGTGGAGTTCCAGGTGCTCGGAGATGTCGCGGCCAGCCACCGGGGCAACCCGGTTGAACTGGGTCGACGGCAGGAGCGCTGCCTGTTGGGGTTGCTGTTGCTGGAGCCCGGCCGGGTGCTGCTGACGGAGCGTCTGATCGAGTTGCTCTGGAGTGACGTCGACGCCGCTGATCGTCGGTCCACCCTGCACACGTACGTGGCCCGGTTGCGGCGCAGACTCGCCCCGTACGGGGTTCGCATCGTCACACGCGGCGCGGGTTACCTGATCGACGTGGACCCCGCGACCGTCGATCTGCACCGGTTCACGGCCGAGGTGGACCGGACGCGCACCATCACCGATCCCGCGGTCCGCGCTCAGGCCCTGGCCGCGGCCCTCGATCTGTGGCGTGGTCCGCTGCTGGCCGGCGTGGCGGACGAGGCACTGCGTCAGCGGCTCGGGAGTGGTCTCGAGGAGCAACGGTTGGCCGCGTTCGAGCGGCGGGTGGAGGCCGAACTGGCGGCGGGTGAGCACGTCCGGGTGGTCGGGCTGCTGGCCGACCTGGTGCGGGAGTTCCCGACCAGGGAGCACGGCATCGAGCTGTTCATGCTGGCGCTGAGTCGGGCCGGTCGGCGTGCCGAAGCTCTGGAGGTCTACCGGGTCGCGCGGCGGACGCTTGTCGAGGAGTTCGGTGTCGAGCCCGGCCAGGATCTCCAGCGCCTGCACCGGCAGATCCTCGCCGACGACCCGGATCTCGCATCCCCGACGCCCGGCGGTGCCGACAACCCGGCCGCGCCACGCCACCTTCCGCGTGACATTCCGGGATTCATCGGCCGCGACGTGGATCTCGTGGCCCTTGACAACGCTCTCGACGACGACGAGACGTCCTCCGGTTTCGCCCCGATCTGCACGATCGGCGGAATCGGCGGGCTCGGCAAGACGGCACTGGCAGTGCACTGGGCGCACCGGGTGGCCCCGCGATTCCCGGACGGCCAGGTGTTCGTCAATCTTCGCGGCCACGGCACCGGTTCGCCGACCCGTCCGATCGACGCACTTGGCCAGCTCCTGCGGGCGCTGGGCGTGCCACCGGAGCGGATTCCCCTCGACGTCGACGAGGCGGCCGCCCTGTACCGGTCGACGCTCGCGGACCGGCGGGTGCTGGTCCTGCTCGACAACGCCATCTCCTCCGAGCAGGTGCGTCCGCTGCTTCCCGGGTCGGGGTACTGCCTGACTGTCGTCACCAGCCGCAACCGCCTCGACGGGCTGGTGGCCCACGACGGGGCGCAGAGCCTGCGGCTGGGCCTGCTGTCCGACGAGGAGGCGTACCAGCTCGTCGCCACGATGATCGGGGCGAATCGCGCGGCGGTGGGCCGGGACGAGATCCTGCAACTGGCGGCGCTCTGCGGAAACCTTCCACTGGCCCTGCGTGTCGCCGCCGCACGGATCGTCGTGGACGAACGTCTGACCGTCGCGGATCTGCTGCTGGAGCTGGCGAACGCCCGGGAGCGGCTGTCCGGGCTGGCCATCGAGGGCGACAGCGCGGTACGCGGGGTCTTCGCGGTGTCCTATCGCGCCCTGCCGGCCGCCGCGGCGCGCGTGTTCCGGCTGTTGGGTCTCGTCCCGAACACGGCACTGTCGGCCGCCGCGGTGGCGGTCCTCGCGGCTCAGACCGAGAACGAGGTCCAGGAGCACATCGACGAACTGGTGGACCGGCACCTCCTCGACGACGATGGCACGGGTCGCTACCAGATGCACGACCTGCTCCGGCTCTACGGCGCCGAGCGGGCCGAGCGGGAGGACTCCGACCACGATCGGCTCGTGGCGGTGGGGCGGCTCGCCGACGCGTACGTCCAGCAGGGTGTGGCCGCCCAGAGCGTGTTCCAGCGCCTACGTCCGCCCCTGCCCATGCGCATTACGCACCCCCTCGCGCAGGCACCCACATTCGACTCGATGAGCACCGCGAGCGCCTGGTTCCAGGCGGAGGGCGGCAACCTCGTGGCGTTGGTCCGGATCTGCGACAACCTCGCAATGGCGCGAGAGACCTGGCAGCTCGCCGACTGCCAGTACCGCCTGCTGGTCCGGGCCCACGCCCTGACGACACTGCGGGAGACCCACGAGCTGGGGGTGGTGGCCGCGCGCCTCGACGACCGGCCGGACGCCGAGCGGCAGATGGCCAGCGGGCTCGGTGTCGCCTACGCACTGGGGCGGAACTTCGACGAGGCCATCAGGTGGATGAAGATCGCCGCGCAGTTGAACCTGGAGCAGAGTTCCCCCCGCGACGAGGTCGTCAGCCACATGAACATCGGCAACGCCTACGGGCAGAAGGGCGACTGGGCCGAGTCCGAGGAGCACCTGCGTCTGGCCCTGACCAGTGCCCGGCAGTTGGACGACGTCTTCATCCTGTGTGTCTGCCTGAGCAATCTCGGGTGGCTCCTGACCGAGCAGGGTCGGGCGCAGGAATCCCTCACCCTCCTCGAGGAGGCGCTGCGGATCGCCGTCGACCACGACATTCGGCAGCAGGTTGCCCCGCTCGAGGTGCATCTCGCGCACCAGAACGCGAACCTCGCGCGGTACGAGTCGACGGTTCGGCACGCGCGGGCCGCGGTGGCCCTGCGGCAGCTCGGCGACCATCTCAGCACCGCTCGCGGGCTCTACTGGCTGGGCGTGGGGCTCGACGGCCTCGGGGCCACCGAGGAAGCGGTCGACAGCTGGCGGGAGTCCCTCGCGTTGATGACCGACATCGGCAGCGGCGACGCCGAGTATCCCGCCGCCGCCCTCGCGCGGGCCGGCCACCCGGTACCGCTCGATCCGGCCTGATCCAGCCGGTCGGTCGGCTTGGTAAGGGTTTGGTCAGATCGCCCCGTCAGTCTCTCGGTAGAGCCGGCGTGGATCGACGGGCCGGGTGGACCCAGAGGGGTGGGCGATGCTCAGGAACCTGCCATCGATCATCGCGTGGTGCGGCGGCAGCGTTGCCGCGATCTCCGATCCGTCGTAGCACTGGTGACCCGAGGCCGCGCGAGCACGAACCGTCTCCGCAGGGCCAACACGGGGGTGGCCCTGCGGAGACGCTGTACCTAGTTGCCGAGCGTGACGTGCAGGATCTTCTCGTTGCTGTTGTTCGGGGTGCTGTCCTTGTCGCCGACTGTCGTGGTGGTCAGCCACAGCCCCCCGTCGGGAGCCGGCTCCACGGTCCGCAACCGGCCGTAGGTGCCGCTGAAGTACGTCTGCACGTTCGTCAGACTGCTGCCGCTGATGACCGCGCGGTACATCCGCGCGCCCCGGGCGCAGGCCACGTAGAGCGCGTCGCGCACGATCGCGATGCCGGAGCAGGACCCGTCGGCGGTCGGATAGGTACGCGCCGGTGCGATGAACCCGGCCGTTCCGCAGGTGCCACTCGTGCCCTCGCACGCCGGCCAGCCGTAGTTTCCGCCCTTGGTGATCAGGTTCGTCTCGTCCATGACCGAGTTGCCGAACTCCTGCTCCCACAACCGGCCCTGCGAGTCGAACGCCAGCCCCTGCGGGTTGCGGTGGCCGTAGCTCCACACGTAGTTGCCGAACGGGTTGTCCGAGGGGACGGTGCCGTCCGGGTTGAGCCGTAGGATCTTCCCTTCGAGGCTGGACCGGTCCTGGGCGTAGTTGCCGTTCTGCGCGTCGCCGGTGCTCGCGTACAGCTTGCCGTCCGGGCCGAACCGCAGGCGACCACCGTCGTGGTACTTGTTGCGCCGGATGCCGCTGAGGAGGACCTGTTCGCTGGCGGTGTTGAGTTGCCCGTTCTCCAGCCGGATCCGCACGATGCGGTTGTCGCTCGGCGAGGTGTGCATGATGTACAGCCAGCGGTCGCTGGCGTAGCTGGCCGAGATGGCGAGCCCGAGCAGGCCACCCTCACCGTCGGTGCTCTGCACGTTCGGCACCGTGCCCAGGTTGGTCTTGGCTCCGGTGGTCGGGTTGAGCTGGATGATGTCGTGCGCGTCGCGGCGGTTGTAGAGGACGCTGCCGTCGGGCAGCGTCACCAGACCCCACGGGATGTCGGTGTCGGTGGTGACCTGTCGCACCCCGCACACCGGGTTGGCGCACGCCGCACCGGTGGTCACCGTCGCGGTGCCACTGCGTGACGAGGTGTTGTCCTGTGCGTCCCGAGCCACCACGTAGTACTGGTAGGAGGTGTTCGCCGCCAGGCCGCTGTCGGTGAACGTGGTCGCGGGCGGCGCACCGGTGACAGTGCCCACCTTCGCCCCGGCCCGGTAGATGTCGTACGCCCGTACCCCGATGTTGTCGGTTGACGCGGTCCAGCGCAGCGTCACAGTGGTGCCCGACGCGGTGCCGGTGAGCTGTTGCGGTGCGGTCGGCGCCTGGCTGTCGGCCTGGCACGCCGGCGGAGTGATCGACACGGTGGCACTCGCCTGGGACACGTTGCCGGCGGCGTCCCGGGCGTTGACGTACAGGCCCCAGGTCGCCCCGGCCACCACGGTGAGGCTGGTGGAGAGCGTCGTGCCGCTCACCGACGTCATCAGCTGGCCGTCGTGGTAGATGTCGTAGAAGGCCACCGCGACGTTGTCCGTCGAGGCGTTCCACGCGAACGTCACCGAGTTGCAGGTCAGGTTGCTCACCCGTGCGCTGCCCGGCGCCGTCGGCGGCTGACTGTCGGCGCTGCCGAGCGACGTCGTCCACCGCTGGTTGGACTGCCCGTTGCAGGTCCAGAGACCGACGGTGGTGCTGTTCGCGGTGCCGGCGCCGGACACGTCCAGGCACAGGCTGGACTGGACCCCGACGATGGTCCCGGAGGTGGTGATCCGCCAGCGCTGGTTGGCGGCACCGTTGCAGTTGTTGATCTGTAGCGCGGCCGGGGCGGTGGTGTCCTGGCCGACCACGTCCAGACACATCGTGTCGTCGTAGACCCGCAGCTCACCACTCGAGGTGAAGGTCCACGCCTGGTTGGCCTGGCCGTTGCAGTCGTAGATGTTGATACCGGCACCGGCGGTCCTGACGTTGCCGACCACGTCCAGGCACCGACCGCTTGCCACACCGACGACCGTCGACGGTGCCGCGGCGGCCGCCGGCACACCGACGGCCAGGCTCAGCAGCGTCACCGCCGCCACTGCCACCGGCAACAGCCGCCGTCGTGGGCGTGTGTTTCTCCGCGCGATGATTCGCATCCATCCTCCAGGTTGAGGGCATCGAACGACCCACCGGGACGACGAAGCGCCCGACCAGGCCGAACATGCACATCGACCATCAAAGATGTGCGTGGCGCCCATGTCAAACGATGTCCCTCGATCAGGGGCAAACCCGCAGATCGGTGTACGAGGCGTCACCTCTGCCCACTATCGGTGCACCCGCTTCTCCTCCTCAGGTCGTAGGCGTAGTGCCGTCCCGCGCCAGATGGTTCTCGGCGGTCGTTCGAACAGGCTTGTTCCCATGGCATCGGGTGACGCCGTACGGACCTGCTCCGGACACCCGGTCGCCAGGAAAGGCACTGGCAGACGATGCGCTTTCTTCCCCTCCTCGCACCCGGGTCACCCCGACCCGCCCGACCGGTCGTCCGACTCGGCGCGCTGCTGGCGACCGCGGTGGTCATCGCCGTGAGCGCCGCCGGTTGCGGCGCTCCGCAGCACGACCCCGCGCCGCCGGTCGACGCCCCGGCGGCACCCACCGCCGCGAGCGGTTCCGCGCTGACCGGCGCCGACGTCAACGCCTGGCTCGACGGCCTGCTGCCGGCCGCACTCGACCGGACCGGCATCGCCGGGGCCACCGTCGCCGTCGTGAACAACGGCAGGATCATCACCACCCGGGGGTACGGGTACGCCGATACCGGAGCGGGCGGAAAGGAGGCCGTACCTGTCGACCCGGACCGGCACCTGTTCCGGATGGGATCGGTGTCGAAGCTGGTCACCGCCACCGCGGTGCTGCAACTCGTGCAGAGCGGGAAGCTCGACCTCGACGCGGACGTGAAGACGTACCTCGACTTCGATCTGCCCCTGCGCTACGACCGGGCCGTCACCCTGCGGCACCTGCTGACGCACACCGCCGGCTTCGAGGAGCGGATCGCCGGCCTCATCGGCACCGACGCCGACGACCTCAACCTGCGCAGGGCGCTGATGACCGAGCCACCGGAGCAGATCTACCAGCCCGGCACCGTCCCCGCGTACTCCAACTACGGCAACGCGCTCGCCGGCTACATCGTCGAACGCGTCAGTGGGACGCGGTTCGAGGAGTACGTCCAGCGCAACATCCTGGACCGCGCGGGCATGCCGTCGTCGACCTTCGAGCAGCCCCTCCCGGCTGCCCTGCGCGACCGGATGTCCCACGGGTACGACACCTCCGACGGACCCGCCGCGCCGTTCGAGATCGTCGGCACGCCCCCGCCTGGTGCGCTGAGCGCCCCGGCGACGGACATGGCGCGATTCATGCTCGCCCAGCTCGGCGAGCAGGTGGGCTTCGCACCCCTGCTGGATGCACCGACCCGGGAGCTGATGCGGCGGCCGGCCCTCGACGCGACGTCGTTGGGCACCCTCGCGGACGGGCCCCGGATGACCCTCGGATTCTTCGCCGAGGACCGCAACGGCCACCGGATCCTCGGCCACGGCGGTGACACCAAGTACTTCCACTCCCACCTGCAGATCTACCCCGATGACCGGGCCGGCATCTTTCTCTCCCTCAACAGCAACGGCGCCGGCGCCCTCGACAGCCACGAGCTTCGCGAGTCGGTGGTGAACGGCTTCGCCGACCGCTACTTCCCCGCCCGCGACGACCAGCCCACCGCCGGCCCGGACCCGGCGACCACCGCCGAACACGCCGCACTGGCCGCCGGGACGTACGAGTCCTCGCGAACGATACGGAGTAACTTCCTGACGGCGATCGGTCTGGTCGGTCGGACCACTGTCAGCGTCGCCGACGGTGACCGGTTGCTGGTGGAGCCGGGCCCGCTCTCGGACTCCCCCGCCCTCTACGAGGAGGTGGCGCCCTGGGTCTGGCGGGAGGTCGGCGGGCAGCGCACGATCGCCATGCGGGCGACCGACGACCGGGTCGAGGCGATCAGTTTCGACTCCGCGTTCGCGTTGCTGCCCGTCGAGCCGGCCCGCGCCTCGGCGGTGGCCGTTCCGGTGCTGATCCTGTCGACGGTCGTGCTGCTGCTCACCGTGCTGTCGTGGCCGGTCGGCGCGGTCGTCCGCCGTCGGCTGGGCCGTGCCGCGCGGGAGCGGGCGGGGCGTACCGCCCGGATCCTGAGCCGCATCGCCGTCGGCGGCACGCTGCTCGCGTTCGCCGGTTGGGTGCTGAGCATCGGCAGCATCATGAGCCTCCAGGACGTTCCCGGGCCCGTCCTGCGCACCATTCAGGTGCTGCAACTGGTCGGTCTGCTCGGAGTGCTGCCCGCCACGGTCCGGCTGGTCGACGACGTGCGACGCCACATCGGCTGGCGGCGGGTCGCCGGCAGTGGACTGATCCTGTTGGCGCTCGTCGGCGCCGGCTGGTTCGCGGTGGAGTTCCACCTGCTGGCACCTAGCATCTCCTACTGACCCACCCGACCCGGGACGATCCGGAGCAAGGATGCGCACCGTATGAGGGACCACGCCGACACCGAATCCGGCGCACCGCGACCGACGAAATGGCTCGACGGCCGGCTCACCCGGCTCCGGGTGACAGGTGTGTTCCCCCGGGACTGCCTGCTGGCCGCGGCGCTCACCGTCCTGACGTTCGTACTGCTGACCTCGCTGTTCTGGTTCGTGGCGCCAGAGGACGGCGTGTCGTTCGACCCGGCGCGCACCTGGCTGCTCGTCGCCATCTGCTGCGCGCAGGCGACGCTGCTGTGCCTGCGGCGGGTCCGGCCACTGCTCTGCCTCGCGCTCGTCGTCGGCCTTCAACTGCCCATCATCGGCTTCTCGCTGCCCGAGGCGACCATCCGGGGCATCGCGCCGTTCGTCGTGGCGTACACCGTCGGGTCGTTGCTACCGGTTCGGCGTGCGCTGCTGGCCGTCGGTGCGGTCGTGGTGGTGGAGTCGATCGGGGCGGCCGTCGTGGTGACGCCGGATCTGCTGACCGCCGTCGCGTACGTCTCGGCGAGCGCCCTGACCTACGGCGGCGCGACAGTCGTCGGCGGCTACGTGGCCACCTACCGGCGCTACGTCGAGTTGGTCCGGGTACGGGCGGACGAGGCGATCCGGGAGCAACGCACGAAGGTCCAGGCGGCGATCGGCGCGGAGCGTTCCCGAATGGCCCGGGAGTTGCACGACGTGGCGGCGCACCACCTGTCCGGCATGGTCGTGCAGGCGGCGGCGGTCGAGCGGCTCATCGACCGGGACCCGGCGGCGGCGAAGGCCGGGGTGGTCTGGATTCGCAGCCAGGGCAAGGAGACCCTGGACAACCTGCGGCTCGTCGTCGGTGTGCTGCGCGGGCGGCCGGGGCACGACGGCGGCGACAGTGCCGCTCCGGTTCCCGGGCTGGGCATGCTCGACGACCTCGTCCGCACCGTGGGCGACCTCGCCGGTCCGGTGGAGTTCGTCAGGGAGGGCGAGCAGCGCGAGGTGTCGCCGATCGCCGACGTCGCGCTCTACCGGATCGCACAGGAGTCGCTCAGCAACGCCCGCCAGCACGCCCCGGGCGCCGCGGCGCGGGTGGTGCTCCGCTTCGAGCCCCGCTCGGTGTCGCTGGAAGTGGTGAACGACGCCGGCGCGACGCGAGGCGTACCGACGGCACGGACCGGTGGCGTCGGCCTGGTGGGCATGCGCGAGCGCGCCGAGCTGATCGGGGCGACGTTCACCGCCGGGCCGACGGCGGCCGGTGGCTGGTCGGTCGCCGCGACACTTCCCACGAACGGTCCCGCAGCGTCCCGGTCGAAGGAAGAGGCACCAGCATGATCAGAGTGATGCTCGTCGACGACCAGGCTGTCGTCCGGGCCGGCTTCCGCGTGATCCTGGAGCAGTCCGGCGAGATCGAGGTCGTGGCGGAGGCGTCGAGCGGGACCGCCGCCGTCGAGCTGGCCCGCCGGCTGCAACCGGACGTCATCTGCATGGACGTCCGGATGCCGCACGGCGACGGGCTCACCGCGACCCGGCAGATCGTCACCGAGGCGACCGGGACGCCACCGGCGGTGCTCGTCGTGACGACCTTCGACCTCGACGAGTACGTCTTCGGCGCCTTGGAGTCCGGCGCCAGCGGGTTCATCCTCAAGGACTGTGAGCCCGAGGACCTGATCGAGGCGATCCGCCGCCTGGCGAGCGGCTACGGGCTCGTCGACCAGTCCGTCACTCGGCGGGTGATCTCGGAATTCGCCAGGCGTACCCCCGCTCCCCGCTCGGACGCGGCAGCGGCCCACCAACTGACCGCGCGGGAGACCGAGATCGTGGAGTTGCTCGCGCAGGGCCTGTCGAACGTCGAGATCGCCGAGCGGCTCTTCATCGAGACCAGCACTGTCAAGTCGCACCTCGGGCGTGCGATGGCGAAGATCGGCGCGCGGGACCGGCTCCAGACCGTCGTGTGGGCGTACCAGAACGGGGTGGTCCGGAGGTGACAGCCGCCCGATCACCCGCGCACCGGCGGGTCACCCCCGCTCGAGAGTGGACACCGCCGGAGTACGATCCCGGCGTACCGCTGTGGTGATCTCCAGCTGACGACCCCTCGATAGGAGCCAGGCATGGCCGGCCCGGACCCCGAACTCGCTGCGAAGCTTCAGCCCGACGTGCCGCACGCGGCACGGATCTGGAACTACTGGATGGGCGGCAAGGACAACTTCCAGTCCGACCGGGCGGCGGGCGACGCGGTCGCCGAGGTCTACCCGGAGATCGTCCTCATGGCGCAGCAGTCGCGCGTGTTCCTGGTGCGGGCCGTGCGGTACCTCGCGGCGGAGGCAGGCATCCGGCAGTTCCTGGACATCGGCACCGGCCTGCCCACCATGCAGAACACGCACGCGGTCGCCCAGGGCGTGGCGCCCGACTCGCGGATCGTCTACGTGGACAACGACCCGATGGTGCTGGTGCACGCGCGGGCGCTGCTGGCCAGCACGACGTCGGAGGGGGTCACCACCTACGTCCCGGCCGACTACCACGACCCGGAGAAGATCCTCGCCGAGGCGGCGCGGACGCTCGACTTCGACAAGCCCATCGCCGTGATGTACATGGGCGTGATGGGCTACGAGCCCGACCTGGACGTGGTGCGCTCGATCGTCGGGCGCACGATGGACGCGGTGCCGTCCGGCTCTCACCTGGTGCTCTGGGACGGCACCGACACCAGCCCGGCTGTGGTCTCCGGCGCCGAACGGTTGGCGCAGAGCGGCGGAGTTCCGTACATCCTGCGCAGCCCGGCGGATCTCGAAAGTTGCTTCGAAGGGCTGACGATGGTGGAGCCGGGCCTGGTGCCGATTCCGCTGTGGCGGCCCGAGGATCCCGACGCCGTGGGGATCGACGCGTACGGCGCGGTGGCCCGCAAGCCCTGACCGACACGATGTCCCCCCCCGCTCCCACTGTCGCCGGGAGCGGGGCGGACCTTTCACCGTGCGCAGGTCACTGTCAGACCGTCGGGGACCGCGCTGGTCGTCACGAGCAGACCGAACGTCGTCGCGCCGTCCAGCGCGAGCGTCCCGTTGTAGGAGGCGTTGCGAACGGTGACGTCGGCACCGGCCGTCTCGGGCACCCCGCCCCAGACCGTCTGGATCCGCTCGTCACCGGACCACCGCCAGGAGACGCGCCACCGGTCCACCGGCAACGTCCCGGTGTTGCGGACGGTGACGGTCGCGACGAAGCCGCCACCCCAGTGGGTGTCGATGGTGGCCGTGGCCCGGCACGAGGTCAGCGAGGCGGTCCGGGCCGGCCAGATCACGTAGGGATCGCGCTTGCCGTCGGGGTCGCTGAACCGGTACCAGTATTCCGTGTCGGGCGTGAGGCCACCGATGGTCACGGTGCCGCTGCGCTCCGGCCCGGAGACGGCCTCGGCCACCGGCGTCCGCCACTGCTGGGCGTCCTCGCGGCTGGCGAAGAGGGTGATGGTCATCGGCGGGTCGTAGCCGCAGGGCGGCCGGAAGAAGAGCGAGTACGAGATGGTCACGCTCGTGGTGGTGACGCTGGCGACGCTCGCGCTGATCGGCAGAGCCGGCGGGCAGGTCGGTGTCGGCGTGGCCGACGGCGTTGGCGTGGGTGTCGCTTCGGCGGCGGTGGTCGTCGACCCGGCCCAGGTGGCCAGCGCCAAAGTGGTGACGGCGAGGAACATGCGAAGCATCGGTACCTCCGTGCTTGGCGGGGCACCGTGGCTGAGGTGGTGGTCGGTGCCGCGCTCGGGTTCCGGTCGACGACGAGGGCTGCCCGGCACTGGCGACCTGGTCGCCGCGTGCGCCCCGTGGACCGGAGGAGTTCTGGTGCGCGCTGGCTCCCCGAGCACGACCGGATCACAGCATGACAGTCGAGAGGAATCGATACAACCCGATCCCGCTCCCGTCGAACGTCGTCCGTCTTCTCGTCGCCGCAGGGACACCCGCCGGGTGCCCGCACCGACAATGATCCATGGTGGTCTATTCATTCGGACACGGGAGTACAGCATGATCGACGCAAGCAGCACGCCCCGGCGCCGGTGGGGAGTGAGGGCACTGATCGCGGTGGTGCTGACGGCCTCCGCGCTGGCCGCACCGACCCCCGCCGGCGCCGCCGTCAGCCGGGCCGAACTGGCCCTCCGCTGGGCGCCCATCCACTACCAGGATGTCGACGCCACCGGCAGCCACGCCCTCAGCGGGCAGTCGGACTACCTCACCCGCGTCGACTTCGACGGCGACCTGGACGGACGCAACAACTGGGAACGGACCGGACAGGCAGGCACCGCGCTGGCCGCCCACGTGTACTACTCCGTCGTCGAGACGAGCACCCACTGGTACATCACGTACTTCTTCTTCCACCCCCGCGACTGGACCGACCACCCGTTTTTCGAGACCGAACACGAGAACGACGGTGAGGGCGCGCTGTTCGCGATCGAGCGCGACGGCTCCACGTACGGTGTTCTCCGCTCGGCCGTCACTGTCGCGCACAGTGACTTCTACTCCTACACGCCGACCGGTAGCACCTGGACCAGCGGCGGGGAGAGCATCGACGGCACCCTGCGCCTGCAGGCGTCACCGCACGACACGTTCCAGCACCCGGTGACCGCGCAGGAGGCCCAGGGTCACGGCCTCAAGGCACACCCGCAGTACGACATCAACGGCGACGGCATCGTCTACTACCCGTCGACCGTCGCCGAGACACCGAGCAGCGGCAACGACCGCGACGTGCGCTATCAACTGATCGACATCTTCGCCGCCGGCGGTCTCTGGGCGCAGCGGTCCAACGCCAGCCTGTTCGCCAGCCTGGGCACGTTCGCCGGTGACACGTCCGGCGACTGCGGCGTGGGCACCTGGAGCTGTTCCACCAACTCGGCCAACGCGCCGTGGGGCTGGGACGACGGCAACGACACCCCCGCGCGGGGCGAGATCGCCAGCGACCCGGCGAAGCTGGCGGTCGCCTACTTCACGGTGCCGAGCGGTCTGGCCCGCACCTACAGCTACAACCCGTACGCCGGTGCGGCGGCGGCGCTCGCCGAGGCGGCACGGACGGCACCGCCGACAGTCGACTGACGCCTTCGTCTCCCCGGGGTCGGACCGTCTGGTCCGTCACCGGGGAGACGACTCGACCCGCACCCGGTCGCTCTCGTCATCGGAGAGGAAAGCCGCCAGCGCCTGCCCCTGCTCGGTGACGGCGGCCCGATCCGCCCGGGAGAAGCCGCGCAGCGGGCTGACTGTCACAGTGCCCGACTCGACGCCCCAGGTCGCCGCGACCCGGCCGTCGACGAGCACCACGCGCTCGCCGGCCACCGAGAGGAAACGGTGCGCGTCGTCGATGATCCGGCTGCGGTCGTCGTAGCCGAGGATCGCGTTGTCGAACGCCGGCAGGAACCGCACCGGGGCGGGTGTGTCCGGGTCGGGGCGAGGCGCGTCGGCGAGGTCGATCAGCTTCCGGCCACGCTCGTCGCGGAAGGTCACCAGCTCGTCGCGCAGGGCGGTCACCACTGCCGGCAGCCCGGCGAGACCGCACCAGGCACGCAGGTCGGCGGTGGCCGCCGGGCCGAACGCGGCCAGATATCGGCGGACGAGCACCTGGCCGACCGGATCGGCGCCCCCCGTGGTCGGCACGGGAGCGTCCCGGCCCGGCCACGCGGCGAGCGGGGCGTACCGCACGCCGCCCTTCGCCCGCCACACGCCGCGCGGTGGCAGTTGGATCAGCGGGACGAGCGCGACAGCCATCTCGCCCAGCGCCCGTGACCCCGCCGCCGGCCAGCGCTCGGCGAGCGCGCGCCCGATCTCCGGCATCGAGCGCGGTTCACCGTCGGCCAGCACCTCCCGGGCGGCGGTGGCGAGGTCGTCGAGGTCGACGCCGTCCAACTCGCCGCGGTAGACCCCGAGCACTCGTTGGCGCAGCATGGCGTCGTGGCGGCCGCGCCAGGCCACTGCGTCGTCGGCGACGAGCAGGTGGACCGTCCGGCGCATGAGATGGGTGCGTACCACCTGTCGCTCGGTCAGCAGGGTCGAGAGCACCGTCGGGTCGAACGCGAGCAGCCGCGACCACAGCCCGACGAACGGCTCCTGCGGCTCCTGGGCCTGGAGGCCGCCGAGGTGGGCGACGGCGTCGAGCGTCGGCAGGTCGGCACGGTCGAGCAGCAACTGTCGGGCGAGCGTCGCGCGGTTGAGCGCCTGGGTGTCGAGAACTGTCATCAGGTCCTTCCGGCCCGCCTGATTATCCGACCCGGGGCCGACAGTCCGATGGTGATCGAGGTGCCCGTCGCGGGTACCGTGGCGATCTTCCTGGTCAGCCGATCACCCCGATGATCGATTGTCGGAGCGGCCGGGGCGGGCCGACGGAGACGCGCGCATCTTCGTGGGTGCCAAAAAGTTTTGTGCACTTCCTACAAATGAGGGACTGTGGGTTCAGTGGTTGCGCCATAGCGCCAGCCGCCGTCAGACGGAAAGGTGATCACTGCTGGGAGCCGTCGTCTCCCGGCACGCAGGTCGAGGTCTAGCTAAGGGGTTCTTCGGGTGTTCAACCGTGTCGCCATCGTCAACCGTGGTGAAGCCGCCATGCGGCTCATCCACGCGGTCCGCGAGCTGGCCGCGGAGACCGGCATCCAGCTCGAAACCGTAGCCCTCTACACCGATGTCGACCGCAACGCCACATTCGTCCGCGAAGCAGACATCGCCTACGATCTCGGCCCCGCGTCCGCTCGCCCCTACCTCAACCTGGCGGTGCTGGAGCGCGCCCTGACCGAGACCGGGGCCGACGCCGCCTGGGTCGGCTGGGGCTTCGTCGCCGAGGACCCGGCGTTCGCGGAGCTGTGCGAGAAGATCGGCGTCACCTTCGTCGGGCCGAGCGCGGACGCCATGCGCCAGCTCGGCGACAAGATCGGCTCGAAGCTGATCGCCGAGAAGGTCGGCGTGCCGGTCGCGCCGTGGAGCCGCGGCGCCGTCGAGACCCTCGCCGCCGCCCGGGCCTCGGCAGCCGAGGTCGGCTACCCGCTGATGCTGAAGGCGACCGCCGGCGGTGGCGGGCGCGGCATCCGCGTGATCAGGAACGAGGCTGAGCTCGACGACGCGTACGAGCGCACCAGCCAGGAGGCGGCACGGGCGTTCGGCAGCGGCATCGTCTTCCTGGAGCGCCTGGTCACCGGGGCCCGGCACGTCGAGGTCCAGGTGATCGCCGACGGGCAGGGCACCGCGTGGGCGCTCGGCGTCCGCGACTGCTCAGTGCAGCGACGCAACCAGAAGGTCATCGAGGAATCGGCGTCGCCGGTGCTCAACCCGGAGCAGGCCGCCGAGCTCAAGACGTCGGCCGAGCGGCTGGCCGTGGCGGTCGGTTACCGCGGCGCCGCGACGGTCGAGTTCCTCTACCACCCGGGCGACCGGTTGTTCGCGTTCCTCGAGGTCAACACCCGCCTCCAGGTCGAGCACCCGATCACCGAGTTGACCACCGGGTTCGACCTGGTCAAGGCCCAGCTGCACGTCGCCGGCGGCGGGCGACTCGACGGTGATCCACCGGCCGAACGGGGGCACGCCATCGAGGCGCGGCTCAACGCCGAGGACCCCGACCGCGACTTCGCGCCGTCCCCCGGCCGCATCGCCCGGCTGGACCTGCCCAGTGGGCCCGGCATCCGGGTCGACACCGGCGTCAGCGAGGGCGACACCATCCCGGCCGACTTCGACTCGATGATCGCGAAGATCATCGCGTACGGCCGCGACCGCGACGAGGCGCTCGGCAGACTGCGCCGGGCGATGGCGAACACCACCGTGATCATCGAGGGTGGGGCGACGAACAAGAGCTTCGTGCTCGACCTGCTCGACCAGCCCGAGGTGATCGACGCCAGCGCCGACACCGGCTGGATCGACCGCGTCCGCGGCGAGGGCCGGCTCGTCACGCACCGCCACTCCGCTGTCGCCCTGGCCGCAGCCGCGATCGAGGCGTACGAGGAGGAGGAGCGCGTCGAACGGCAGCGGCTGCTGTCCACAGCCGCCGGCGGGCGCCCGCAGGTGCAGCACGCCAGCGGTCGGCCGTTGGACCTCAAGCTGCGCGGCGTCGGCTACCGCACGCGGGTGGCGCGCGTCGGCGCGCACCGGTTCCGGGTCGGCATCGAGACCGGCCCCGTCGTCCGCACCGCCGACGTCGACCTCGACCGCTTCGACCGGCACACCGGTCAGATCGTCGTCAACGGCATCCGCTATCGCCTGCTCACCGGCACGTACGGGCCGACCCACCTGGTGGAGGTGGACGGCGTGACGCACCGGGTCAGCCGGGACGAGGGCGGCGTCCTTCGCTCCCCGATGCCCGCGCTCGTCGTCGCCACGCCGCTGGAGGTCGGCGCGGAGGTCGAGGCGGGCGCACCGGTGCTGGTGCTGGAAGCCATGAAGATGGAGACGGTGCTCCGGGCGCCGTTCAAGGCACGGCTCAAGGAGTGCGCCGTCTCGGTCGGCAGCCAGGTGGAGGCGGGTGCGCCCCTGCTGCGCCTCGAACCGCTCGCGGACGACGCCGAAGAGACCCCGGACGACCCGAGCACCGAGACCGTTGAACTGGACCTGCCCACCGCCGCCGACATCCCGGCGGACGAGCGCAGCCGGCGCGGTCAGGAGGACCTGCGGGGTCTGCTGCTCGGCTTCGACGTCGACCCGCACGACGACCGCCGGGTCCTCGACGGCTACCTGATGGCACGACGGGCGGCCACCGAGGCCGGCAAGCGGCCCCTGGCCGCCGAACTCGACCTCATCGAGGTGTTCGCCGACCTCGCCGAACTGAGCCGGAACCGGCCGACGGGCGAGGACGGCGGCGCCGCGCACGTGCACAGCGCCCGGGAGTACTTCCACACCTACCTGCAGAGCCTCGACGTCGAGCGGGCCGGGCTGCCGGACGCCTTCCAGACCCGGCTCGCCAAGGCGCTCGGCCGCTACGGCGTCACCGAACTGGACCGCACCCCCGCCCTCGAAGCCGCCGTCTTCCGAATCTTCCTGGCCCAGCAGCGTGCCTCCGCGGACGCGCAGGTCGTCGCGGCGCTGCTGCGCGCCTGGCTGCTGGAGACCCCGCCGGACGAGGCGTTGCGCGAGCCGGCCGGTCTCGCCCTGGAACGGTTGATCGCCGCGACGCAGGTCCGCTTCCCGGTGGTCGCCGACCTCGCCCGCGGCGTGGTGTTCGCCTGGTTCGCCCAGCCGCTGCTGCGCCGCAACCGCGCCCGCGTCTACGCCACGGTCCGTGGGCACCTGCGGCACCTGGACGCGCACCCGGACGCGCCGGACCGCGCCGAGCGCATCGCCGAGATGGTACGCAGCACCGAGCCGCTGGTCCGGCTGCTCGGCCAGCGGCTCGTCCGTCACCACCTCGACAACGCGGTCATGTTGGAGGTTCTGACCCGGCGGTACTACGGCAACAGGTCGCTCACCAGCGTGCGTACCCGTGGGGTCGCGGACTGCACGTTCGTGGTCGCCGAGCGCGCCGACTCGAGCGTCGTCTCCGCCGCGGTGAGTTTCGACGCGCTGGGCAGCGCCCTGCGCGGGCTGGCCGAGTTGGCCACCGGCGAGGACGCCGTGGACGCCGACATCTACCTCGGCTGGGAGAACCAGCCGGAGGACTTCGACGCGATGGCGGCGGCGCTGGCCGAGGTCATCGCCGCGCACCCACTGCCGCCGCAGGTGCGTCGGGTCACCACCACCGTCGCGGGTCGCGGCGGGGCGGTGATGCACCACCACTTCACCTTCCGCCCGTCGGGCGCCCAGTTGACCGAGGACCGGCTGATCCGCGGGCTGCACCCGTACATCGCGCAGCGGATGCAACTGGAGCGGTTGCACAGGTTCGACCTGACCCGGCTGCCGTCGTCGGACGAGGAGGTCTACCTCTTCCAGTGCGTGGCGCGGGAGAACCGGGCCGACGAGCGTCTCGTCGCGTTCGCGCAGGTGCGTGACCTCACCGAGCTTCGCGAGCAGGACGGCCGCCTGGTCGCGCTGCCGACGACCGAGGACGCCATCGCGGCCTGCCTCGACTCGATCCGCCGCGCCCAGTCGCGGCGGCCGTCGAAGACGCGCTTCAACACCAACCGCATCGTCGTCTACGTGTGGCCGCCGAGCGAGTTGACCCGCGAGGAGATGGAAATGATCGCCGGGCGGGTCCGCCCGACGACAGCGGGCGCCGGCCTGGAGGAGATCCTGTTCATCGCGCGCCAGCGCGACCGCCGGACCGGCGAGCTGACCAGAATCGCCGTACGGATCTCGTTCGACGCCGCCGGCGGTGCCGAGCTGGCCGTCGGGGAGCCGCCGGTCGAGCCGATCGAGCCCCTCGACGAGTACCGGCTCAAGGTGCTGCGGGCCAGCAGCCGCAACACCGTGTACCCGTACGAGTTGACCGGCCGGCTCGGCGACTTCGTGGAGCACGACCTCGACGACGCGCACGTGTTGGTGCCGGTGGACCGGCCGAAGGGGCGCAACAGCGCCGCCATCGTCGCCGGGGTGGTCACCACGCCTACCGAGCGCTACCCGCAGGGTGTCACCCGGGTGGTGCTGCTCGGCGACCCGACGAAGTCGCTGGGCGCCCTGTCCGAGCCGGAGTGCCGGCGCGTGATCGCCGCACTGGACCTGGCCGAGCGGATGCAGGTGCCGCTGGAGTGGTGGGCGCTGTCCGCCGGGGCCCGGATCTCGATGACCTCCGGTACGGAGAACATGGACTGGGTGGCATCGGCGCTCAAGCGGATCGTCGAGTTCACACAGGCCGGCGGTGAGATCAACATCGTGGTCGCGGGGATCAACGTCGGCGCGCAGCCGTACTGGAACGCCGAGGCGACGATGCTCATGCACACAAAGGGCATCCTGGTGATGACGCCCGACTCGGCGATGGTGCTCACCGGTAAGCAGTCGCTCGACTTCTCCGGCGGCGTGTCGGCTGAGGACAACTTCGGCATCGGCGGCTACGACCGGGTGATGGGGCCGAACGGGCAGGCGCAGTACTGGGCGCCGAACCTGACGGCCGCGCGGGACGTGGTGATGGCGCACTACGACCACACGTACGTCGCGCCGGGCGAGGACGCCCCCCGACGGGCGGTCACCACCGACCCGGTCGACCGCGACATCTCCGACTTCCCGCACGACGTGGCGGGCAGCGCCTTCGCCACGGTCGGGCAGATCTTCTCCGTCGAGTCCAACCCGGACCGCAAGAAGCCGTTCGACATCCGTACGGTGATGCGGGCCCTCTCCGACCAGGACCACCCGGTGCTGGAGCGTTGGGCGGGCATGGCGGACGCGGACACCGCAGTCGTGCAGGACGTCCACCTCGGCGGCATCCCGGTCTGCCTGCTCGGCATCGAGTCCCGGTCGGTGCCACGGCACGGCTTCCCGCCCACCGACGGCCCGGACACCTACACGGCGGGCACCCTGTTCCCCCGCTCGTCGAAGAAGGCCGCACGGGCGATCAACACGGCAAGCGGCAACCGCCCGCTCGTCGTGCTGGCGAACCTGTCCGGCTTCGACGGCTCACCCGAGTCGATGCGCAAGCTGCAACTGGAGTACGGCGCCGAGATCGGTCGGGCGATCGTGAACTTCCAGGGTCCCATCGTCTTCTGCGTGATCTCGCGCTACCACGGCGGCGCGTTCGTGGTGTTCTCCAAGGCACTGAACCCGAACATGACGGTGCTGGCGCTGGAGGGCTCGTTCGCCTCGGTGCTCGGTGGCGCACCCGCCGCCGCTGTGGTGTTCTCCGCCGACGTCAACGCCCGTACCGCGGCCGACCCGCGGGTGCGGGACCTGGAGGCCCGCACCGCGGCCTCGGCGGGCACCGAACGCGCCGCGCTGACCGCGGAACTCGACGAGCTGCGCTCGTCGGTGCGCGCGGAGAAACTCAGCGAGGTGGCCGCGGAGTTCGACCGGGTGCACAACATCCACCGCGCCGTCGAGGTCGGCTCGGTGGACGCCGTCATCCGCGCCGCCGAGTTGCGTCCGCGCATCATCGAGGCCATCGAGGCCCGCCTGGCCTAGCACGACCGAGACACCCGCACCACGTCAGCACCACCGGTCGCCGACCGGTGGTGCTGACCGTACGGGGGTGGCGTGCGGCGAGGTTAGCTGACCGCCGCGTTCAGCGCGACGGCGATGGCGAGCCAGACGATGGCCGTGGCGATACCGACGCCGACCATGACGAGCGCCTTGACGGCGGGTGCCAGTTGGGTGCGGGCAACTGTCAGGTTCGCCAGGACGCCGAACGCCCCGACCAGTCCACCGATGACACCGCCGACGGTGAACAGCAGGATCGGTAGCAGAGCCAGGATGCGCAGGAAGACCGGTATCGAGGGCCCGGTCCGGTGCTGTACGCCGTTGACCGCCACGACCGGGTAAGGATCGGCGAAGGCGGTGCGTAACGTGGCCTGGACGACACCGCCGTCCGCTGTCGGCAACGCGTAGCGTTTGCCTGTCCTGGCGGCCGGCACTCCGGCGACGGTGAGGGTAGGGCGACCCCCGAAGGCTTTGGTGGTGACGACGATCGGGCCAGCTACGCCCGCGACATGGAGAGGTTCGGTGTTCACCGGCGTGATCTTAGGAAGTGCGCCACGCCTCGTCCATTTCGTTGATCGAGCGGGTCAGTCCCACTGGTTCTGGTTGAGGAACCGGGCGAAGCCCCGCCACGAGTTCGGCCCCATCACCCCGTCGATCGGGCCTGCGTAACCCCAGCCGGAGGCGAGTCGCTGAACGGCCTTCCAGGTGTTCGTCCCCGGCACGCCGTCAATCGGCCCGCCGTAGCCGTAGCCGCGCAGTGCCTGTTGCAGCGCGGCGTAGGTCCGCGTGCCCGGCACGCCGTCGATCGGGCCGGTGTAACCGGAGGTGATCCGCAACCAGTTCTGCATCCGCTGGTAGAAGACGGTGCCGGGAATGCCGTCCTGCTCGGTGGACGTCTTCGGCAAGCCACCGCCGCCCGGGTTCTGGCCGACGTAGGTGAGCGGGTTGATGCGGACACCGCTCGGGTTGATCATGTGCCAGTGCAGGTGCGGGCCGGTGGAGCTACCGGAACCAGGCGCGCCCACCGCCCCGCCCGACCGTCCGACGATCGCACCGGCGCCCACCACAGTGCCGTTGGCCAGCAGGAACTGGGACAGGTGCAGGTACTGGCTGCGGTAGCCGTCCGCGTGCTGGATCGTGACGGTGTGCCCGCCCGTACCGTTGTTCGGGATGTTCTGGATCGTGCCGGCGCCGCAGGCCGGCAGGTCGGTCCCGACGCCCATCCCGAAGTCGATGCCGCCCAGTGAACCGCTGTTGAGGTGGTCCTGCCAGGTCCCGGTGATCCGGTAGCCGGCGAACGGGTTGTAGATCGCTGGTGCGGCAGACGCGGTCCCCGGCAGTCCGACGACACCGCCGACGGCGAGGGCACCTGTGGTCAGGACGGTGCCGCGCAGCAGCCGACGACGGCTCAACCCGTTCGGCGGCCGTTCCCCGTCGCCACAGCACACGGGCGGGTATTCGTGGTTCATCGCCGGCCTCCGTACGGTCCGAGTTGACCATGGACCAGCCGAGGGTAGCCGCCGCAGTGGCACGGATCAATGTCAGCCGGTTCGTCGCTCGTGGCTCGGGTCGGTGTCGGCCTGCCAGGCGGCGACCAGATCCTCCCGCGCCCGGGCGACCCGGGAACGGATGGTGCCGACCGGGCACTGACAGACGTCCGCCGCCTCGGCGTAGGACAGGCCGAGGACCTGGGTGGCGACGAACGCCTCGCGGCGCTCCCGGGTCAGGCCGGCGATCATCTGGTGCAGGGTCACGCCCTCGTCGGCGCCGACGGTGATCGCACCGGCCGCTTCGGCCGCCGCCTGCCAGTCCGGCACCGACGCCATCCTCGGCCGGGCCACCGCCGTCCGGACGTGGTCCACGGCGACGCGTCGGGCGATGGTGAACACCCAGGTACGGGCCGACGAGCGCCCGGCGAACCCGGGCAGGTTGCGGATGGCCCGCAGGAACGTCTCCTGGGTCAGGTCGTCGGCCTCCCCCGGCCCGGCCAGGTGCGACAGGAACCGCCAGACCTGGTCCTGTAGTGCCCGGATGAACGCCGTGGCGGCCTGCCGGTCACCCTGGCCCGCCTCTCGCGCCCACCGGGTCACCTGGTCGTCGTCAGCGACGCCGTTCCGCACAGACCACCGTCCTGTGTGCCACGGGCGCTCCCTCATGCCGATGCCGTCGCCGGAACGCCGCCGGTCGGCCGCGCACTCTGGTGGTCGCCGGCCGGTCCGGAAAAGTTCCCGGGGTTCCCGGATCCGACTGATTTCGCGGATGTCCGACGTGGCGGGAGCCGGGCCGCTCAGCTCGGGACGGGTTGGTCCGCGCTCTCGCGTTCTCTCGGGACCACCGGGTCGGGCATGCTCCACGAGCGCCACAGCTGGCTGTACCCGCCCCCGGCCCCGAGCAGCTCGGCGTGCGTGCCGTGCTCGGTGACGCGTCCCTGGTCGAGGACGACGATGCGGTCCGCGGTGGCCGCCTGGCTGAGTCGGTGCGCGACGACGAGAGTGGTGCGGCCCTCGGTGGCCGCCACAGCGGCGCGGTCGAGGTCACGTGCGCCCGCGCTGCCCGCCTCGGCGGTGGCCTCGTCGAGGACCGCGACAGCCGGATCGGCGAGGATGAGGCGGGCCAGTGCGAGCTGCTGGGCCTGGGCCGAGGTGAGGTGCCGCCCACCCTCCCCCACCGCTGTGGCGAGACCGTCCGGCAGGGTGCGCACCCACTCGGTGGCCCCGACGAGGTCCAGGGCGGCGGCGATCTCGGTGTCGGTGGCGTCCGGGTCGGCCAGGCGCAGGTCGTCGGCGAGCGCACCGGCGAAGACGTGCACCTCCTGGCTGATCAGGGCGATCTCGCGACGGAGGCGGCGCTCGTCGAGCTGTGTCAGCGGTACGCCGCGCAGGGTCACCGCACCGTCGGTGGGCGCGATGATGCCGGCGATGATCCCGGCGAGGGTGCTCTTGCCCGCGCCGCTCGCGCCGACCAGGGCGACGCGCTCCCCCGGCGCGAGGCGCAGGGCGACGTCGCGCAGCACCACCGGCCCGTCGTCGTAGTGGTGTCGGGCGACTGTCACCTCCAGTGCCGCCGGTACGCCCCGATCGCCGCGGGCGGACTCGGTGCCGGCGGGGGACGCCGCGTCCGGCAGCGTGGTGACCCCGACGAGTCGGGCGAGGCTGGCCCCGGCCTGCAACACCGAGTCCGACTCGAACAGCAGCAGGCCGATGGGGTTGAAGAGGCGGTGGAAGTAGAGCGCGGCAGTGGTGGCGGCGCCGACGCTGGCCAGGTCGCCGCGCACCAGGAGGAAACCGGCGAGCAGTACGGCGGCGAGCCCCACGAACTCCGAACGGTTGATGCGCAGCCCGAAGCGGGTGTAGAGACCGAAGATCTCCAGCGACAGGTCGCGGGCGACGGCGGAGCGCTCCGCGATCCGGGCGACGTGGGCGTTCTCCATCCGGTAGGCGCGTACTGTCGCCGCGCCCCGCAGCGCCTCGGCCGTCGCCTGTGCGCGCTCGCCCGTCGCCACCCGCTCCCGGGCGTAGTACGGCACCGACCGTTTGAGGTACCAGCGCAGCGCCACCGCGTACGCCGGGGCCGCTACCAACCCGGCGATGCCGAGCCGCCAGTCGAGGGCGAAGAGTCCCGCCGCGGTCAGCACGACGGACAGCACCGCGCCGAGGAAGGCGGGGCCGCTGGTGGCGATCACGTTCGTCACCACTGCCACGTCGTCACCGGCACGGGCCACCAGGTCGCCGGTCCCGGCCCGCTCCAGGGTGGCCGACGGCAGGTGCAGGGCGCGGTCGAGGACCCGTTCCCGGAGTCGGGCCAGCACGGTCTCGCCGAGGCGCGCGGCGACCGCCGCTCCGACCGCGGTGAGGAGCCCCGCGAGCACGGCGGCGCCGGCGATCACACCCGCCCAGGACACCACCTGGGGCGTGTCGGTCCCGGCCATGACGTCGTCGACGAGCCGGCCGAGCACCCAGGGGGCTACCAGCCCGGTCGCGGCGGCGGCGACAAGCAACGTGCCGGCGAGGGCGCTGAGCGCCGGCAGAAGGGCCAGCTCGGTACGCAGGGCCGCCCAGGTCTGCCGGCCGGTCGCCGTCGGCAGGAGCTGCCGGGTGATCGGCTCGGACGTCATCGCAGGGTCTCCTCGCGGTAGCGGGCGTCACTGGCGAGCAGCCGCTCGTGCGGACCGTCGGCGACGACCCGTCCCCGATCGATCACCGCGACCCGGTCGGTGATCCGCAGCAGCGCCGGGCTGGTGGTGATCAGCACCGTGCCGCGGGTGCCCGCCCCGCGAGCCTGCGCCAGCCGGGTGGCGAGCAACCCTTCGGTCACCGCGTCGACAGCCGTGGTGGGGTTGTGCAGCACCAGCACCGGCGGGTCGGCGACGAGGGCCCTCGCCAGCCCGATGCGTTGCCGCTGCCCACCGGAGAGGTTCGCCCCGCGTTCGGTGAGCAGGCGGTCCATCCCGTGCGGGTGCGCGGCGAGCACGTCGTCCGCAGCGGCGGCCCGCACGGCGGCACGCAGAACGTCGTCGTCGACGGAGACGCCGGAGCTGAGGTTGGCGCGTAGCGTCCCCTCGAACAGCGCCACGTCATGCTGTTCGACAAGGAGCACGGCGCGCGCGGTGTCGATGTGCAACTCGTCGGCGGGGACGCCGTCTACGAGGAAGGTCCCCCGGCGGTCCGCGTGGGGCACGCGGCCGGCCAGCAGCGCGACGAGCGCCTCGGCCTCACCCGGGTCGTAGGCGAGCACGCCCAGGATCTCACCGGCCTGGACGCGCAGGCTGAGGTCGTCGAGGCCCGCGTACGCGACGCCGTCGAGGACGAGCCGGGACGAGCTCGGGGCGGGCGGCCCGGCCTCACCCGGCTGGACGACGGGTGCCGCGCCGAGGACCCGGGCGACGCGTCCGGCGGAGGCTCGGGCCATGGCGAACATCTGGACGCAGTACCCGAGCGTCTGGACCGGCTCGGCGATGAACTGGGCCAGCCCCACCACGGCGACGAGTTCGCCGATGGTGAGCCGCCCCTGCAGCGCGAGCCAGCCGGCGGCTCCGGCGACGGTGGCGAGGAAGAGACCGTTGACGGTGGTGGTGAGCCCGAGGTGCAGACCCTTGGTGGTGGCGGCGCGCAGGGTGACGTCGAGGGCGTGGCGGCTGGCTCCCGCGTACCGGCGGGCGGCGTGGTCCTGCGCGCCGATGCCGCGCAGGACGCGCAGGCCGGTGACGAGGTCGACGGCGAGGGCGGTGGTGGCAGCGAGGGCCTCCTGCTGCGACGTGCTGCGCCGGGTGAGCAGCGGCGCCATCCGCTGAAGGGCGACGACCAGCACTGGTACGCCGAGGAGCACGCCGAGGCCGAGCGGGATGTCGACGACGAGCAGCGCGACGGCGGCGACCACGATGGCGGTGAGCGCCGCGGCGGTGAGTCCGGCGACCCGCACGACGAGCGCCGACAACTCGGCGTCGGAGGCCGTCACGGAGAGCAGTTCGCCGTCACGCAAACCCGATCGGCGTCCGCGCGGGTCGAGGGCGCTGCTGACGATCTCGACCCGGGTGGCGTGCGCCTCGTGTTCGACGGCGGCGAACGCCAGTCGCGCCCCGGCCCGGTAGGCGAAGGCGAGCACTGTGAACAGGGCGGCCAGGCCGGCCAGTGAGAGCAGCAGGGCGCGGACGTCGCCGGTGGCCACCGCACTGTCGATGACCACGCCGATGGCCACCGGAACGAGAGCTTCGGTGGCCTGGTGGGTGCAGAGCAGCGCGATGCCGCCGGCCACCCGGGCGCGCTGGCGACGCAGCGCGCGACGGAGCACCACACCACCGGTGGTCTCGGTGAATGTCATGCTCGGATCAATGAGGGCACGGCGACAGACTCCACTTACGATTAGGGCAGGCTAACCTAACATGCCCTCGAAGCGGAGGTGGATGGGCGGTCCAGCGCGGTAACCGGCTCACCAGTCATGGACCGTGCCGTCCTGAAGCCGGTTGAACGGCAGGTACGCCGGCTCGTACGGGAACCGGGCCGCCGCCTCCTCGTCGAGTTCCACCCCGAGGCCCGGCTGGTCGCCCGGGTGCAGGTAACCGTCGGTGAAGGTGAACGACTGCCGGAACACCTCGTTGGCCAGCGGGGTGTGCTTCATGTACTCCTGGATGCCGAAGTTGTGGATGGCCAGGTCCAGGTGCAGCGCCGCGGCCATGCCCACCGGGGAGATGTCGGTGGGGCCGTGGATACCCGACTTGATCTGGTACTGGGCGGCGAAGTCGAGCAGCTTGCGCATGGCGGTGATACCACCGGTGTGGGTGACAGCCGACCGGACGTAGTCGATCAGCTGCTCCCGGATCAGGGTCTGGTAGTCCCACACCGTGTTGAAGACCTCCCCGATGGCCAGCGGAGTGGTGGTGTGCTGGCGGACCAGCCGCAGCGCCTCCTGGTTCTCGGCCGGGGTGCAGTCCTCCAGCCAGAACAGGTCGTACGGTTCAAGGGCCTTGCCGAGCTTGGCGGCCTGGATCGGGGTCATCCGGTGGTGACCGTCGTGCAGCAGCGGCAACTCCGGGCCGAACTCGTTGCGTACCGCCTCGAAGACAGTCGGCAGATGGCGCAGGTACGCGCGGGTGTCCCAGTCCTCCTCGGCGGGCAACGGGGTGCGCTGTGCGGGCTCGTAGTCGTAGCGCTGGCCCGTGGCGCTGGGCTGTGCGGCCACACCGTAGACGGCGTTGATCCCCGGCACCGAGGTCTGCACCCGGATCGACCGGAAGCCCTCGTCGAGGTGACGGCGGATCGAGTCGAACAGCTCCGGAAGGTCCCGCCCCGACGCGTGCCCGTACGCCATGATGCCGTTGCGGGACGCGCCGCCCAGCAGTTGGTACAGCGGCATGCCGGCGGCCTTGGCCAAGATGTCCCAGAGCGCGACGTCCACCGCGGCGATGGCCGCCATGGTGACCGGGCCACGTCGCCAGTACGCCGACCGGTACAGGAACTGCCAGGTGTCCTCGATCCGGTGCGCGTCGCGCCCCATCAGCAGTGGGGCGACGTGGTCTTGCAGGTACGAGGCGACGGACAGCTCACGGCCGTTGAGCGTGGCGTCGCCCAGACCCGTGACGCCCTCGTCGGTGGTGATCTTCAGGGTGACGAAGTTCCGGTCGGGGCTGGACACGATGACGTCTGCTGCGACGATCTTCACGGGGTGCCTTTCGTTCCGTCAGAACCGGCTGTGGATTCTAGGCCGGGACAGGCGATCGGCGCGGCCGTGACCGCGCCCATGATCGGAGAGCCGGCCCCCGTCGGGCCGGCTCTCCGCGGTCGGAGGCGGCACCGTCACCCGGTCCGGCTACGGAGGCTCCGGGTCAGGGCGGGGATCATCACCGCGGCGGCGACGAGGTGTAGCCCGAGGAGGACGGCGACGGTGGCCGCGTTCGCTCCGGAGACGGGGGCCGGGACCAGTGAGAGCGCGGTCAGCGCCACTGCGACCCGGACGAACCGGTCGGCGGGCCGCGCGCTCCACCGGAGCAGAGCCACGGCGATGACGACGCCCACTACCGAGAAGAAGCCGGTCACCACGGCGATGCCGGCCAACGGGATCGTCTCGCCACCGTCGGGGATCTCGAAGTCGACGCCAACGACCCGGGCCAGCGCGGCGCCGAGGGTGGTGGCCACCATCGCCGCGAGTGTGGCGATCAAGCCGGTGCCGGCGAGCCCGCCGAGCCGGCGGGTGCGGCTGGGCTGTTCCGATGCCGGGCCGGCGACGATTTCGGTGTCCTTCGTGCTGTTCATGTCGTCTCCATCAGGGTGAGGCTCGCGTAGAGGATGTGGTGACCGACGTGCGGCGGCCCCGGGCGTGAAGACACGCACTCTCGCCGTGCGGCCGTCGGGGTTGCGCAACGCGCGGACGCCGGTGCCGCGCAGCCAGAAGCCGGCATCGCGTCCGAACACCGGCCCGGGCTCTCCGTCGCGCAGTTCCAACTGCACCCGCCCGCTGGTGACCACGCCGAACGCGTCGTGCCACTCCGCCGCGACGACCTCGGCACGCGCGCCGCCGGGCAGCGTGAGCGTCCGCACCGGAGGGCTACTCCGTGCCGTCCGCCGGCAGGCGTTCCGGCAGCCCGAGCCGCGGGAACTGGTCGTCGTGGAAGATGAATACCTCGGTGATGGCGCCGCCGGTGATACGCAGGACGTCGATCGTCAGCGGCAGGTACGCGCCCTCCTGCTTCCGCCAGTGGTAGAAGGCGACGGCGGGCTGTCGGTTCACCGAGGTGGGGACCGCGCGCAGGCCCGTCATGCCATCGAAGCCGTCCTCGACCCAGCTGTTCACCACCGCGTCGCGGCCGACGTACCGGCCCGGCGTGGGCGGCATCGAGTAGCGGACGTCATCGCGCAGCATCCCCGCGAGCACCTCGACGTTCGTGGCCACGCTGGCGTCGGTGAAGCGGCGCACCAGCTCGCGCGTCCCGGCGTCCTCCGCACCGCCGGTCCAGTCCTGCCGCTCGGCGGGCAGGTGCTCCCGCATGCCGGCGCGAGCCCGCTGCAGGGCGCTGTTCACCGAGTTGACCGAGTCCCCGAGCAGCTCCGCGACGTCCTTCGCCGGCCAGCCGAGCACGTCCCGCAGGATCAGCACGGCCCGCGGGCGCGGCGCGAGGTGCTGGACCGCGACCAGGTACGCCAGCTCGATCGTCTCCCGCGCGACGGCGAGGGTCTCCGGCTCGTCCGCGTCGCCCGCCGGCAACTCGTCGAGCAGCCGGTCCGGGTAGGGCTGCAACCACAGCACCTCACCGCCGGTCGCCGGCTCCGGCCGGCGCTTGGCGAGCAGGTCCAGGCAGGCGTTCGTGGCGATCCGGTACAGCCAGGCCCGGAACGTCGACCGTCCCTCGAACGTCTCCCGCCGCCGCCAGGCCCGTAGGAACGTCTCCTGCACGGTGTCCTCGGCATCCTCGAACGACCCGAGCATCCGGTAGCAGTGCACGTGCAGTTCCCGCCGGTGCCGCTGCGCCAGCCCCGAGAACGCCGGTTCGTCGACCTCCCCCAGACCGCTCACGCCCAGCTCCTCCAACCGCGTGTCCGCACTCATCACGTCATCCTTCCGCCCCGTCATGTCCTGTCGTGGGTATGACGGGCGCGGACGCGACAACTCATCACTCGGGTCTGCCGGCCTGGCCCGACCGTCTCGTCACGGGGTCGGCCTGGGAGCAGCCTCAGCGGAGCAGGTGTCGTCCCGGAAGTCGTTACTTCCGGTGCCGCGCCGGAGCGGGATGATCCGGTGATGAAAAACAGGTCAGGTGGAGTCCTGGAACCTACTTTTCATCACCTGATCATGGACTGAGCGGTGACGCGCCAAATGCGGTCCTAGCGGGCGGTGTCGCCGCCCGATCGTCCCGCGCCGGTGGCGGTGGGCCGGTGCGCTATGCGGGGTGCCCGCACGGCGGAGGCGGTGCCGGCGCCGGGGCGGTAATCCCGTGCCGCGCCGGCCACCATCTCGTCGGCGTCGCGGGTGAGCGTCTGCCGGATGTGCGCCGGGACGAACTCGGACGTCGCCATCGCCAGTCGGACCTGCACCGCGCGGTCGTCGACCAGGCGGGCCAGATCCGCCTCGTCCAGCTCGACGGCCCGCACCAGCGCGGCACGGACGTCGACCACCGGGTCCGCCGCGAGCGCGCTGCGCTGCTCGGCGGTGGTCCGCGGGTTGCGGGCAACCCCCTTGCGTACGCGTGCGGTGCGATCGGCCAGCAGAGCGGTGATCACGTCGGGGTCGTGGGTGTGGGTGGCGAGCCGTTCCCGTACTTCGGGTGACACGTCGGCGATCAGCTTGGCGGCCAGCTCCGGCTCCAACTCCCGACTCTCCGCGAGCAGACCGCGAAGCTCCTTGTCGGAGGTCTGCGACATGACCTGGCGGATCGACTCGTCACACGCCGGGTTGCCGGCGACCGCCCAGCGGACCCACCGGTCGGCGTCCTTGACCAGGCGCATCAGGTTGGCGATCGAGGTGGAGGGGTTCCTCGCCACGGCCTCCCGGACCTGGCGATCATGGTCGCGGGTGAGCGGTCGCAGGGCCTGCGCGGGGGCGTCGGGCCGAGCGGCGACCGCCTTGCGGACCACCGGCGACGGGTCGGACGCCAGGTCGATGAGGGTCATTTGTGGCGTTGTGGGGTCCTGGGCGAGCGCGAGCCGGGCGTCATCGTTGCCACCGATCGGGCGGTGGGCGGTGGTGCCGGACTGGCTGTGTCGGTCGGCCGCGCCGACGTCCTGCTGTTTCCCCATGGCGCAATCATGTCACGCACGTGATCCGGCGTTCGGCAGCCGTGGCCGGGCTGTCGGCCCCTGCCGGTGCACCGTGGTCGGCACGGCCGCGAGACAGGCTCACGCCAGACCGGGTCCGGGCCGGACGCACACACGAACGACGCCTACCCTCTTCGATTGTGATCTCGACCGTGTGGCGGCTACTCACCCGCCAGATCGACACCAACCAGGCTCAGGACGACACCGTGCTGCGCGAGGCCTGCACACAGGCGCGGTACGGCTCTGACATCGAGCCGGCCCGCAAGGCCATGGCCGCCACCCGGGGTGACTACGACCGTCGGGCGCGATGCGTCCGCGTGCTGGCCGAATCGACGGCCGGTGGGCTGGGATCCCGAGTCGACAGCACGACCGGCCGGGTCGACACGGCGGCCGCTTGGACCGACAAGTGGGCGGCCCGCTCGCCCACCTGTCCGGACGCCCAGCTCGTACGTGCTCATTCCCTGATGGCCCGAGCCTGGGAGGTACGCGGCGGGGACTGGGCCTCCGCAGTCCGTCCAGAACAGTGGGCTGAGTTCCACCGCCTACAGCAACTGGCCGGGCAGGTGAACGACCTGGCCATGCGGCTGGCACCCGAGGACCCGACGCCGTGGGCAAACCAGTTGAAGCTCATGATCGACCAGAGCGCGTCGACGGAGGACGTCGAGGAGACGTGGGGTGAGCTGACCCGGCTGGACCCCTGGCACCGTCGCGGGCACACCCTCAAGCTGACCTACCACTGCATCAAGTGGGGCGGCTCTCACGAGGCGATGTTCGACTTCGCCAGGTCGGTCGCCGCCGCAGCGCCCGCAGGCTCGCCGTTGCACGTGCTGCCCGTGTTGGCCGCCGCCGAGTGGGCGTTGTGGGAGCAGGATCGCGAGTCGCCGGGCAGCACCGCTGACGAGATCGGCCAGCGATGGCGGCAGGATCCGATCATGCAATCCGATCTCGACAACGCGTTGTCAGTGTGGTTTCACCAGCCGGCCACCCGGCACGCCGACTGGCTCAACGACGCGAACTTCTTGGCGTACGGGCTGGCGCGCACTGGCCGCGACGCCGACGCCGCGCCGGTCTTCGCGTCGATCGGCCGGTACGTGACAAGCGTTCCGTGGTCCTGGTGGGGTGATCGTATGCGCGGCGACACCGCCTTCTTCCGAGCACGCCGCCGCGCCCGCCACGCTGCCTGACGGCTGCGGCGAGGATGCCGGCCGGGTGGTTGTCCGGCTCGTCGGCCCGGGTGTCGTCGAGCATCCCCACGATCAGCGTGGGGCGGGCAACCGCAGGCCGGACATTCCGCCGTCCACCGGCAACGACGAACCGGTCACCGACCCGGTCGCGGGAGACGCGAGGTACACGACGGCGGCGGCCACCTCGTCGGCGGTCACCAGGCGGCCGGTCGGCTGCCGGGACGCCAGCTGCCGCTTCTCGGCAGTCGGGTCCGCCGCGTCGGCGAGCAGGCGAGCCACCCAGGGCGTGTCGACGGTGCCGGGGGCGACACAGTTGACCCGGACGCCCTCCGTCACCAGGTCGGCGGCCATGGCGAGGGTGAGGGCGTGCACGGCACCCTTCGACGCCGAGTACAGGGCGCGTTTGGGCAGACCGGTGGTCGCCGCGATCGAGGAGATGTTGACGATCGCCGCGGACGACGACCGGCGCAGGTACGGCAGGGCGACGGCGCTGGTCCGGGCCACGCCGGAGACGTTGACGTCGAGCACTCGGCTCCACTGCTCGTCGTCGTTGTCCTCGACCGCGCCCACCGCTGAGATGGCGGCGTTGTTCACCAGGATGTCGATGCCGCCGAACGCCTCCGCGACCGAGGCAACGGCCGAGCTGAGGCTGGCCCGGTCGGCCACGTCCGCCCGGACGCCGAGCACCCCGGGGGCCTCCGGCAGGCCGGACAGGTCCAGGTCAAGGACACCCACCCGGGCGCCGGCGGCGGCGAACGCCCGCACGCACGCGAGGCCGATCCCCGATCCACCTCCGGTCACCACCGCCACGAGACCGTCACACCGCATCAGGCGTCCCGGAGCGTGCAGCGCTGCCGACCGAGGCCGTCGATCTCGACCTCCATCACGTCGCCGTCGGCCAGGTACGGGAAGCGGCCGGAGAGCGCCACTCCCTGCGGGGTGCCGGTGTTGATGACGTCGCCCGCGTCCAGGACGGTGTACTGGGACAGGTGCCAGATCAGGTACGCCACGTCGAAGATCATGTCCTTGGTGCTGGAGTCCTGGCGGGGCTCGCCGTTGACCCAGGACCGCAGCCGTAGCGCCTGCGGGTCGTCGATCTCGTCGGCGGTGACCAGCCATGGGCCGAGCGGTTGGAACGTCTCGCAGGACTTGCCCTTGGACCACTGGCCGCCGGAGACGGCGAGTTGGAAGTCCCGTTCGGAGACGTCGTTCGACAGCACGTACCCGGCGATGTGCGCGAGGGCGTCGGCCGGTGTGGCGAGGTAGCGGGCCGGGCGGCCGATCACCACCGCCAACTCCACCTCCCAGTCGGTCTTCGTCGACCCGCGCGGGATCAGGACCTCGTCGTACGGGCCGACGACAGTGTTGGGCGCCTTGTAGAAGATGATCGGCTCGGTCGGTGGCGCGGCACCGGACTCGGCGGCGTGCGCGGCGTAGTTCTGCCCGACGCAGAGCACCACCCCCGGCCGGGCGACAGGTGCGCCGACCCGCAGCCCGGTGACGTCGATCTCGGGTAGGTCGGTGGCTTCGCGGACCCGCCGGACGCCGTCGCCGGCGAGGAACTCGCCGTCGATGTCGGCGGTGAGCGACGAGAGGTCGATGTGCCGCCCGTCGACGTAGAGGACGGGGCGTTCCTGCCCCACGGGCCCGACGCGCATGAGTTTCACGAACCAACCTCCGGTGCAGGGGTACGGAATGGCGAGTGCGGTCCACAGGAGAGCTGAGACGGTGGCGAGAGAACCTATTTCCTATAGGATGTCGCCTTGCTAGTGTGTACTCGCTCACACCGGCACCGTCAAGGGGTTGCTGAGGAGACGAGATGACCCAGCAGGAACCTCGCGAGGGTCGGCTCCGTCCCGCCCGACGACTCACCCTCGCCGAGGACGTCTACGAGTCGATCAAGACGCTCGTCATGGACCACGTCCTTCCTCCCGGCGAGCGGGTCAACATCGACGCGCTGGCCCGGGAGCTGGACGTCTCCCCCACCCCCGTCCGCGAGGCCCTCGCGCGGCTGGAGGCCGACGGTCTGGTCCGCAAACGCCCCCTCTCCGGCTACACCACCACGCCCCTGCTGAGCCGCGCCGAGTTCGACGACCTGTTCGACGTCCGGCACCTGCTGGAGGGCGCCACCGCCGGGCGGGCCGCCACGCACGCCTCCGCCGACGCGCGCCAACGGATCAACGTCGAGGCGGCGGCGAACATCGACGTGGAGGCCGGCGACGGCTATCGCCGCCATGCCGACTTCACCGCGCTCGACGCGAAGTTCCACGACGTGATCGCCGAGGTCTCCGGCAGCCCTCTGCTGCGGGACACCATCACGCGGCTGCACTCGCACCTGCACCTGCACCGGCTCTACTTCCCGGTCGCCGGCGCGGCGGACACCAACACCGAGCACCAGCGCATCGCCACCGCCATCGTCGCCGGCGACGCGGCAGCCGCCACCGAGGCGATGCGCGCCCACCTCAGCGCCGCCCGCGAGCGCCACCTGCCCGCCTTCGACCAACCTCCCACCCCCGCGACACCGCGCGACTCGGCCTGACCCACCCACGGATCCGAGGAGCGCCATGCGGATCGCCCTGTTCATCACCTGCGTCAACGACCTCGCGTTCCCGGGCACCGGCATCGCTGTCACCCGCATCCTGCGGCGGCTCGGCCACACCGTCGACTTCCCCACCGCCCAGACCTGCTGCGGGCAGATGCACGCCAACACCGGTTACCGGGCCGAGGCGATGCCGATGGTGCGCCACTACGTCGACGTCTTCGACTCCTACGACGCCGTCGTCGTGCCGTCCGGGTCGTGCACCGCGATGATCCGCGACCAGTACCCGCGTCTGCACCCGCCCGCCACGTCGGTGGCCGCCCGCACGTACGAGCTGTCCGAGCTGCTCGTCGACGTTCTCGGCGTCACCGACGTCGGCGCCCAGTTCCCGGAGACGGTCACCTACCACCCCACCTGCCACGGTCTGCGGATGCTCCGGCTCGGCGACCGGCCGCTGACCCTGCTGCGCCAGGTCCGCGGGATCACCCTCGTCGAGTTGGGCGACGCCGAGGAGTGCTGCGGCTTCGGCGGCACGTTCGCCCTGAAGAACCCGGACGTCTCCACCGCGATGCTCACCGACAAGTGCGCCCGGGTCCGCGACACCGGCGCGCGGGTGCTCGCCGCCGCCGACAACTCCTGCCTGGCGCACATCGGCGGCGGCCTCGACCGCCACCGCTCCGGCGTACGTGCCGTGCACTACGCCGAGATTCTCGCCGAGATGGGAGCCAACTCATGAACCATCCGGTCGCACCCGCCACCGGGAGCGGGCGGATCCGCACCCCGCTGCCCTTCCCCACCGCCGCCAGGCCAGCCGTCGCCGACCCGCAACTGCGCGCCAACCTGCACCGGGCCACCCGCACCATCCGCGGCAAGCGGGCCCGGGTCGTCGACGAGGTACCCGACTGGGAGGCCCTGCGCGACGCCGGATCGGCGATCAAGGCAGACGTCCAACGTCGGTTACCGGAGCTGCTGGAGCAGTTCGAGGCGTCCGCCACCGCCGCCGGAGCCACAGTGCACTGGGCCCGCGACGCGGCCGAGGCGTGCCAGATCGTGGTCGAGCTGACCCGGGCCACCGGGGCCGACGAGGTCGTGAAGGTCAAGTCGATGGCGACCCAGGAGATCGAACTCAACGAGGCCCTCGATGCCGCCGGGATCGCCGCGTACGAGACCGACCTCGCCGAGCTGATCGTGCAGCTCGGCGAGGACACCCCGTCGCACATCCTGGTGCCGGCGATCCACTACAACCGGGCCCAGATTCGGGAGATCTTCCAGCGTCGCATGGCCGACGCGCCGGCCGACCTGAGCGACGAACCGGCCGCGCTGGCCGAGGCGGCCCGCGCCCACCTGCGACGGCGTTTCCTCTCGGCCCGGGTCGCCGTCTCCGGCGCCAACTTCGCCGTCGCCGACACCGGCACCCTCGTGGTGGTCGAGTCCGAGGGCAACGGGCGCATGTGCCTCACCCTCCCCGAGACGCTGATCAGCGTCGTCGGCGTCGAGAAGCTGCTGCCGACCTTCACCGACCTGGAGGTCTTCCTGCAACTGCTGCCGCGGTCCTCGACCGGCGAGCGGATGAACCCGTACACCTCGATGTGGACCGGTGTCACCCCCGGGGACGGCCCGCAGGACGTGCACGTCGTGCTCGTCGACAACGGCCGCTCCGCGGTGCTCGCCGACCCGGTCGGGCGACCCGCGCTGTCCTGCATCCGCTGCTCCGCGTGCCTCAACGTCTGCCCCGTGTACGAGCGGGCCGGCGGGCACGCGTACGGCTCGGTGTACCCGGGCCCGATCGGCGCGATCCTGTCGCCGCAGCTGACCGGTGTGGCCGACAACGCCTCACTGCCGTACGCGTCGACCCTCTGCGGCGCCTGCTACGACGTGTGCCCCGTGAAGATCAACATTCCGGAGATCCTGGTCCACCTCCGCCAGCAGGCACCGCACCCGCCCGGGGAACGGGCCACCATGCGCCTCCTGTCCTGGATCATGCGCAGTCCCCGTCGCTGGGCCGCCGCGCTGCGCCTGGCCCGTGCCGGCGCGGGGCCGCTCGGGGCGTACCGTCAGCGGCGCACCGGTGCCCGCACGCTGCGGCGACTGCCCTGGCCCGCGTCGGCGTGGACAAGGTCGCGAGACCTGCCGCTGCCCGCGCCGCAGACCTTCCGGGAATGGTGGGGAAAGCAGTGAGCGCACGTGACGAGATCCTGGCGCGGCTCCGGACGGCCCTGGCCGACAACCCGCCGCCGGTGGAGGTGCCCCGCCGCTACCGCCGGGTCGACGACCGCCCCGGCCTGATCGACACCCTCGTCGACCGCCTGGAGGACTACCGGGCCGTCGTCCACCGGGGCATCGACGCCCTGCCCCGACTACTCGGCGAGGTCGACCGGCTCGCCATCCCCACCGACGTCCCCGCCGACTGGCTGGCCGGGTACGCCGGGCAGCTGCACCGCGACGCGCCCCCGCTCTCACCGGCCGTCCTCGACGGCCTGGACGCGGTCCTGACCGGCTGCGCCGTCGCGGTCGCCGACAGCGGCACCATCATCCTCGACGCCGGCCCGACGCAGGGTCGGCGTGCGCTCACCCTGGTGCCCGACCGGCACATCTGCGTCGTCCGCACCGATCAGGTCGTCGGTCTGCTGCCGGAGGCGCTGACCCGACTTGACCCGCGCGCGCCGCTCACCTGGATCTCCGGCCCGTCCGCGACGAGTGACATCGAACTGAACCGGGTCGAGGGCGTGCACGGCCCGCGCCGCCTGGAGGTCGTCCTGGTCGGCTCAGGAGTCTGACGACACCTGCTCGCGGGTCTCGCCCGCCGTGTCCCGCAGCGGGATGTCGCGCACGTTGAGCAGCATGACGATGCCGACGCCGACCACCAGCGCGATGTCCGCGACGTTGCCGACGAAGAACCCGGCGTAGTCGATGAAGTCCACCACGTGCCCCCGCGCGAACCCGGGCTCCCGGAAGAGGCGGTCCAGCAGGTGCGTCGCCGCCCCGCCGAGCACCAGGCCCAACGCCACCGCCCACTGACGCGACGTGACCCGCCGGGCCACCACCGTCACCCCGACCACCGCCACCGCCGCGAAAACCGCGAAGATCCAGGTGTACGCCGTGCCGATCGAGAAGGCCGCGCCCGGGTTGTAGACGAGGCGCAGTTGCAGCAGCTCACCGACGAGCGTGACGGTCTGCCCGTCGGACAGCGCGGACTCGGCCCAGTACTTCGTGGCCTGATCGGCGGCGAGCACCACGGCAGCGATCAACACGACGGCGCGGAACATTCCGGAACCCTAGCCGGTCCGCCACGACCGTCACCACCGGCAAAGCGGGGGTGCCGGCGCGCGACGGGATCTGTCGGTGGCCCTCACGGCACGAGGATCGTCTTTCCCCGGAGCCGGCCGGCCTCGGCGTCGAGGTGCACCGAGGCCAGCTCGGCGAGCGGACGCGTCGAGGCGATGTCGACCCGAGCGGCGCCCGCGTCCACGAGCTTGACGAGCGCGGCAAGGTGGCCAGTGTCGTTGCGGGCCACGAAGCTCACCGCCGCCACCGACGAGCCGGCGGCCACCGGCGGGGCGCCGGTGGCGGACACCACGATGCCGCCCGGCCGCACCAGCGACGTCAGTGCTGACGCGGACCGTTCACCGAGGGCGACGAGATTGAGGATGACGTCGACCGGGCCGTCGAGCGCATCGGCGAGGCGGACGGCCGTGTAGTCGACGGTCTCGTCGGCTCCGAGCTGACGGACGACGTCGGTGCTGCGGGGGCTGGCCGTGGCGATGACGTGGGCCCCGACGTGCTTGGCGAGCTGGACCGCGAACCCGCCGACGCCACCGCCGGCCCCATTGACCAGGACCCGCTGCCCAGTGGTGACGCCCGCGTGCTCGAACACCGCCTGCCAGGCGGTGAGACCGGCGATGGGAATGGCGGCGGCGTGCGCGATGGGAATGGCGGTGGGCGCCGCGACAAGGAGGCCAGCCGCAGCGGTGACGTACTCGGCCGCAGCGCCGCCGGTGTCGACCCGTCCAACCACCCGGTCACCCACGTTGAGGGCGTGCACGTCGTCGCCGAGCGCGACGATCGTGCCGGCGACGTCCCCGCCGAGGGTGTACGGCAGATTCACTGGCAGCACGGTGCGCAGTAGCCCGCGCCGCAGCCCGATGTCGGACGGGTTGAACGATGTCGCGGCGACCTGGATGAGGACGTCACCCCGGCCCGGGGCCGGACGCGGCACCTCTTCCTCGCGGATGACCGAGGCAGCACCGTACCGATGAATTCGCATGGCTCGCATAACTCGAACCTAGGATCGCGGTCGAAGACGATCCATGCTCTCTACTCCTCGATTCATGCGTGATCGTCTCCACGCCGATACGCTGCCCGCGTGGACGTACTCAGCGACGTGATCACCGTCATGCGAGCCGGCCAGCCACGCTCGGCACTGGTCACGTGGCATGCTCCGTGGGCGCAGCAGTTCGCTTCGGTCCCCGGCTCCGCCGGCTTCCAGATCGTCCTGCAAGGGCCGTGCTGGCTCGTCGCCCCGGACACCGGCCCGGTGCCGCTCGCGGCCGGGGACGTCGTGTTCCGGCCACACGGCCGTGGGCACACGCTCGCCGACAGCCCGTCGACACCACCCGACGCACCCGCCTGCGAGCCGAGCGACGAACCGCTCCAGCCCTACGCCGACGACGTGGTCGGCACTCCCGCCGACACCGACGCCGCCACGACGGTCACCCTGTGCGGCGCGTACCAACTCGACCCGACCCACGCGCACCTGCTTCTCGACGACCTGCCCGAACTCATCCACCTCCCCGCGCACCTCGGGCGGCATCCCGAGCTACGCGCCACAGTGGACCTGCTCGCCACCGAGCTGAAACGGCCCCGCCTCGGCACCGACGCCATCATCCCGGCGCTGCTCGACACCCTGCTGCTGCACATCCTGCGGACCTGGCTCGACCAGCACCCCGCTCCGGAAACGGTGCGTCCGGGCTGGGCTGTGGCACTCAACGATCCCGCCACCGCCGCCGCACTGCACGCGATCCACCGGGACCCGGCGCGGCCGTGGACCGTCGCGACCCTCGCCGCCGAGGCGAAGCTGTCCCGAGCGCCGTTCGCCCGCCGTTTCACCGCGCTGCTCGGCCAGCCGCCGTTGACCTACCTGACCTGGTGGCGGATGACCATCGCCGCCCGACTCCTCCGGCAGTCCGACCGCCCGCTGAGCGCCATCGCGAGTCGAGTCGGCTACACCTCCGAGTTCGCCTTCTCGACCGCGTTCAAACGCCGGTACGGAACCGCCCCCGGCAGGTACCGCCGCGACGGACAGCATTCGCACCGACAGGCCGCAGACATCAAGCGCGGTCAGGCCGGTGCCCACGTCGGGCGGTCGGGTCAACCCGCGCCCACGGAAACCCGCCGAGCGCGGGAGTCCGGGCGGCCGGCGAGGATGGCGGCGAGGATCTCCGCGCCGTCAACGACCCTGGGGCCGGGGCGGTTGAAGTAGGCGGGCCCGTCGACCACCCACACCTGCCCCCGACGCACCGCAGGCAGGTCAGCCCAGCCGGGTTGGCCGGCCGCCACGGACAGCTCGTCGACGGTCCGTTCGGGTGTGAACCCGCACGGCCCGAACACCACGACGTCCGGAGCCAGGTCGGCAACCACCGACCACAGGTGCGGGGTGCTGTGCGCCCCCGGCCCGAGCAGCAGCGACCGCCCTCCCGCGGCGGCGATCTGCTCGGGCACCCAGTGCCCGCCCGGCATCAACGGGTCGAGCCACTCGACGAACAGCACCGTCGGCGCGTCCGTCCCGGGGCCAGGCAGCGCGGCGAGTCGACGCCCGGCGGCCGCCCGGATCTCGGCCGCCCTGCCCGCGGTGTCGGTCAGGGCGGCCACGGCGTCGACCGTGTCCAGTATCCCGCCGATTGTTCTCGCCTCCAGGGACACCACGGTGGTGTCGAGATCGATCAGCCGAACCGCGTCGTTGACCCGCGCATAGGAGACCGCACACACGTCGCACAGGTCCTGGGTCAGAATCAGATCCGGCTTCAGGTCCTCCAGCATCGTGACGTCGAGCTGGTACAACGACGACCCTCGGTGCGGGTCACCAGCGATCGCCGCTGAGATCTCCCGGCTCGTCAACGCCCCGGGCAGAGACGTGGCGGTCACCACCGGGACATCGACCAGGTCCCCCGGCGGCCAGTCGCACTCGTGCGTACGGCCGACCAGATGCCCGGTCAGGCCGAGCATGGCCACGATGTCCGTGGCGGCTGGCAGCAGTGAAACGATGCGCACACCCGCCTGCCTACCAGGCAGGACCACGCCGCGTCCACTGTGCGAGCCGACCACGGCGGCGGTCAGAGGCTTCCGCGCCGCGACCAGCGACAGTCAGTCATCGCTCTCCTCGGCGCCGTCGAGCAGCGCCCGCCGCAACGCCAGACGGTGTTCGCGGCGGATCTCCGCCTCGCGGTAGCGCCGTCGGTCACCGTCGGTCTCGGGCAGCAGCGGCGGCACCGCGCGGGGTTGGCCGTCGTCGTCGATGGCGACCATGACCAGGTGGGCGGTGGCCACGTCGGTGGGCGGCACCGCCCGGTCCCACCGGTCGGCGGTCACCTTGACCGCCACCTCCATCGAGCTGCGCCCCGCCCAGGTGATCCGGGCGTCGACGTGCACGACGTCACCGACCCGTACCGCGCGCAGGAACGCCGTCTCGTCGATGGCGGCGGTGACCGCCGGCCCGTCGGAGTGCCGGGCGGCGACCACCCCGGCGACCGAGTCGATGAGGTTGAGGATCCGGCCGCCGTGGACCGTACCCATCAGGTTGGTGTGGTGCTGATCCATGATCTGCGACAGGGTCAGGTGCGATGCCGACGGCGCGCGGCCGGCGATCGTGCTGGTGTCGTGCACAGCGGTAGGTCCGTCCCTCGGGAAACCACACCGCCGGTTCACGGACGCACACTGACGAGCACGCACCGGCGCGCAACGCCCGGCACGTCACCCGCTCAGCCCACCCGCGAGGCCGACGGCAGCGCACACGGTCGTGTACGCGGCGCGGGCAGGTCTTCGGACTCGCGGGCTCGACCGGCCGTGCCGGTCCCCTACTGGCCGTCGCTTCCCAGGCCACTGGCCCAGTGCTGATGACGGCTGTCGTTCCCACTCACCGCTGCGGGGCAGCCCCGGATTTTCACCGGGTTCCCTCTTACGACGCCCGGCCAGCTCAGGACCGGGCGAACCAACGCCACCGGTGAGCATAGCTGGCCAGGGTCGGCGCCCATTCAGCGCGGACGACCACCCCGACGGATGCTCGACTTTTGCCGGGTAAGGAAAAAGTCCAGCACCTCTTGAAAAAAGTCTCGCGACGGCGAGGATATCCAGATGCGTCGTCACCCTCGGATTCCTGGGCGGATGGTCTCGGGCCTCCTCGCGCTCCTCCTCGTCTCGGCTGTCGCTCTGCTCGCGTCCGCTCAGCCCGCCGCAGCTCACGGGACTCTCGCGATGTCCCTGCCGGCGAGTGGCGCCACGGTGCGCGAGCCGTTGACGTCGGTGCAGTTGTTCTTCACCGAGAAGGCCGCGGCCAACGCGTTCTTCACGATCACCGCGCCGGGTGGCATCCGGGTCGACAATGGCTGGTCGTACGGGGAGCCGAAGCCGCTGGACAAGCCGGTGCGCGAGTATTTCCTGGTCAATGGCCAGTTCGAGCCACGTGAGTACACGACCGGGTTCCCCGCGACGGTGGCTGTGACGCACCTGCCGGCCAAGGGCGAGTACTCGGTGAGCTACCTGTCGGTCGCCTCGGACGGCGACCCCGTACGCGGCACCCTCACCTTCCGCTACGACGGGCGGGTGACGGCAGCGCCCAAGGGGTGGAGCCCGCCGTCGACCCAGCCGGATCCGGCGCTGTTGGCCACCGCCGAGCAACACGGGTCGTCCGGGCAGGTGTCCGCGGTGCCGACGGTCGCTGACGAGTCGGCGATTCCGTCGTCCGCGGCAGCGGCTGCGCCGACCGGGTCGACTGAGGAGAGCGGGCCCGGAGCGGGCCTGTGGACCGGCCTGGCGGTGGTCGCGGCGGCGGCTGCGGCAGCCGGATTCGTCGTCTGGCGTCGGCGGACGGCCCCCAGTGGCAGACCCACCGGCCGGGGCCGCCCCTCGTCGGCGGGATCCGGTCGACGCGGCGGCGGCGCCCGTCCCGGAACCAGGACTCCCGGCGCCAAGGCCGCCGGTGCCAAGGCCGCCGTGAGCAAGACCACCGGCGCCAGGACTGGCGGTGGAGCCGTCAGTGGCCGGGCCGATGCAGGCAGAACCGACGCGGCGGCCGGCAGCGGTACGCAGACGCCGGGCGGTAAGCGGCGACCCGGCGCCGTGCCGGCCGCGGGTCGGGACACCGCGGTCGTCGTGGCGCGGACGGCCGTTGCGGTCGATCCGACCCCGACCGGCGCGGACGCGACGGACCTCGCCACGACGGACAGTCGACAGCCCGTCGAGCACAAAGCATCGCCGGAACCGGATCTCGGCACCGCGACGCCCGCCTCCCGGCTGGGCAACGCCCACCTGGCACTGTTCGTCGGTGGCCTGGTGCTGGCCCTGCTCGCCGGCTTCGGTCTGGCACGCGTCAACGGCAACGGTGGCCCGGCCGCCGACACCACCCGGCAGTCGGCCGGCGGTCCGCCCGCCTCCGGCCCGCCGGGGGCCGCGAACGACGGACACCAACACCCGGCGGGCACCGGACCGCACACGCACCGGGGCGACGGTGGAACGGGCGAGGCACTCGCCACCGGCACGACAGTCAGCGCCGGCGGCTACACGCTGCAACCGCTGGAACGAACCCAACCCGCCGGGGTACGCGCCGACTACCGCTTCCGCATCGTCGGCACCGACCGGCAGCCGGCGACGCGCTTCGCGGTCGTTCACGACAAGCCGTTGCACCTGATCGTGGTGGGCCGCGACCTGTCCGGCTACCAGCACCTGCATCCGACGATGGCAGCCGACGGCACCTGGAGTGTCCCCCTGACGCTGGCCCGACCCGGCGGCTACCGCGTCTACGCCGACTTCTCCGTCACCGCGGCCAACGGCACCCCACTGCCCCTCGTGCTGGGCGTCGACCACACAGTGCCCGGCGCGCACACCCCGACCGCGCTGCCGCCGACGCAGGCGCAGGCAACCGCTGGTCCGTACGCGGTGTCGATGACCGGCACCCCGACGGTCGGGGTGACGGCACCGATCCACTTCCAGGTCACGAACACCGAAACGGCCACGCCCGCGCAGCTGGAGCGATACCTGGCCGCGTACGGGCATCTGGTAGTGGTTCGTGAGGGCGACCTCGGCTACGTGCACGTGCACCCCGAGCAGGAGTTGGTCGACGGGACGGTCAAGTTCTGGCTGACCACGCCGAGTCCAGGCCGGTACCGGGCCTTCTTCGACTTCCAGGTCGCCGGGGCGGTGCACACCGGGGAGTTCACGATCAACGTTCAGTGACTCCGGAACTTTCTCCGTGCTGCGGCCGACCAACCTCCCAGCAGCAACCATCGGAGGAAGAACACATGCGCACCACCAGCCCAAACGCTCCACGCCGCCGCTCGGCCGCCATCGTCGCCGTCGCGATCCTGACGGTGGGGGTCGCTGGCTGCGGCTCGACCGACTCGCCGTCGACGGCCCAGGTGGGCCCGACCACGTCGACCTCGGCCAACCCGGACGCTGGTGTGCTCGGCATCCGTGACCCGTGGGTGAAGGCGGCCGACAAGGGCATGACGGCGGCCTTCGGGACCCTGGTGAACGACGGCGACACCGATGTCACGGTGACTGGTGCCACGACCTCGTTGTCGCCGATGGAGCTGCACGAGATGACCATGAAGGACGGCAAGATGGTCATGCAACAGAAGCAGGGCGGCATCGTGATCAAGGCCAAGAGCACGCACGCGCTGGAGCCCGGCGGTGACCACCTGATGCTGATGAACCTCACCAAGCCCGTCCAGGCCGGCGACGAGTTGGCCTTCACACTGACCTTCGCCGACGGCAAGACCCAGCAGTTCCGCGCCGTGGCCAAGCCGTTCATCGGCGCGCAGGAGAGCTACGCCCCCGGGCACGGCCAGCCCATGCCCGGCACGAGCGCCACGCCGGAGATGAGCATGAGCCCGGCATCGTGACGCGGACGCCACAGGTCCGCCCGGTGAGCAGGCGTGGCCTGCTCACCGGCGGAGCCCTGGCCGCCGGCGGCGCGGTGGTCGGTGGTGCCGCGATCGCCGCGACCCGTACCGGCAGTGGGCAACCACCGGCCGTTGCCGACACGACTCCGGTGGCGGCGGTCGGCGGCCTGGTCGAGCCGTTCCACGGGGCCCGGCAGTCCGGGGTGGCCACCGAACCGCAGGCGCACGCGTCCTTTGTGGCACTCACGCTGCGGTCCGGGACCGACCGGGCCGCGCTCGGCCGGATGCTGCGGTTGCTCACCGATGACGCCGCCCGCCTCACCCAGGGCCAACCTGCGCTGGCCGACACCGAGGCCGAACTCGGGCTGCTGCCGGCACGGTTGACAGTGACCTTCGGCTTCGGGCCCGGCCTCTACCGGGCGGCCGGCGTCGACAGCCGCCGGCCGGCATCGGTGAGCGACCTGCCGTCGTTCCGCATCGACCGGCTCCAGCCGGCCTGGTCCGGCGGTGACCTGCTGCTGCAGATCTGCGCGGACGACGCGATCTCCGTCGCACACGCCCAGCGGGTCCTGATCAAGGACAGCCGACCGTTCGCCACAGTGCGGTGGGTTCAGCAGGGCTTCCGGCGCAGCCCCGGTGTCGAGCCGGGCGGCCACACCCAACGCAACCTGTTCGGTCAGCTCGACGGCACCGCCAACCCTCGACCGGGCACACCGCTGGACACCGCGCTCTGGGTGCCGGACGGCCCGGCGTGGCTGCGCGACAGCACCACACTGGTGCTCCGGCGGATCAGCATGAACATGGAAACCTGGGACCTGCTCGGCCGCACCGACCGCGAACTCGCCGTCGGGCGGCGCCTCGACACCGGCGCCCCGCTGACCGGCACCGCCGAACGCGACGAACCCGACTTCGCCGCCACCGGCCCGGACGGCCTCACCGTCATCCCCGACTTCTCCCACATGACCCGCGCGCACGTCACCGACGACCGGCTGAGGATCCTGCGCCGGCCCTACAACTACGACGGGGTGCCGACAGCCGAGGGTCACGCCGACAGTGGACTGATCTTCACCTCGTACCAGGCCGACATCGCCCGGCAGTTCCTGCCCATCCAGCGCCGGCTGGCCGACCGGGACCTGCTCAACGAATGGACCACGCCGATCGGCTCGGCCGTCTTCGCCATCCCACCCGGGTGCCTACCGGGCGGTTGGATCGGCGAGCAGGTGCTCGGATGACCACGCGGAGACCTGTCATGACCGTTCCGTCGCCCCGCCGCACCGCCGTCCGCCTCGGCGCGGCGGTGTTCGCTGTCCTCGTGGCGGTGCTCATCCCGGCCGGCCCGGCCTGGGCGCACAACTCGCTCAAGACGGCGACGCCCGCCCGGGACGCGACAGTGCCGAGCGCCCCGAAAGAGGTCACGCTCGAATTCATGCAGCGGCTCGACCCCGCCTTCACCACGATCGTGCTCACCGACGCCGCCAAGCGGAAGATTCCCACCGGCGAACCTGTGGTCGCCGGAGCGAAGAGCACGGTCCAGGTGACCGGCGCACTGCCGAACGGGACGTACACGGTTGCCTACCGGGTCGTCTCCGTCGACGGGCACCCGGTTCAGGGGTCGTACCCGTTCACAGTGGCCGATCCCACCTCCAGCGCCGCGCCGGTCGCCGTCGTCAGTGCGACAGCGCCCACCCCGTCCGCCGCCGCCGTGGAGTCCGGCGGCGTTCCGAGCGCCGGTGTGCTCGTCGCGGGTGCCGCGCTGGCAGTCCTCGTCCTGGCGACGGCTGCGCTGCTGTGGCGGAGGGCGACCCGGCGCTGATCCGGCCGCCTCCTACCCGGGAACCGCAGGCGGCTCTCCCCCGACTACCAGTCAGGGCCGACGCGACACCTCACCCGGGCGACCAGACCAGTACGGGAAACACCGTCGTGTTTCCCGACTCTTCCGATCGGACAACTATGTCTCTTACCGAACTGTCCGGCACGCCGACGCCGGAGCCGGCCACGGCCGCCGAGAACCCGGCCCGAGCCGCCCGGCGCACGTCACCGTTCGGCGCGCTCCTGCTGCGGCTGCACTTCTACGCCGGAATCCTCGTCGCCCCGTTCCTGGTGGTCGCCGCACTGACCGGCCTGGCCTACACCACGACACCGCAACTCGACACGATCCTCTACGGCGACCAGTTGACGGTTGCCCGGGTGGGCGACCGTCAACTGCCGTTGGCCGAGCAGATCGGGGCCGCGCGCAACGCTCACCCGGACGGCAGCATCGCGACAGTGCAACCCGGTTCCGGCGACCAGACCACGAGGGTCGTGTTCTCGCTGCCCGAGCTCGGCGAGAACCAGCACACGGTCTACATCAACCCGTACACCGGCGAGTCACAGGGGCAGCTCACCACCTGGTTCGGGTCGACGCCGATCACGACCTGGTTGGACGACCTGCACCGCCACCTGCACCTGGGCACGGTGGGCGAGCACTACTCCGAGCTGGCGGCGAGCTGGCTGTGGGTCATGGCGCTCGGTGGGGTCGTCCTCTGGTGGCGGCGACGCGGCGCGGCCCGAGCCGCCGCCCGGCACCTGTTCGTGCCGGACCTGTCGACGGGTAAGGGTGTCCGCCGTACCCGAGGATGGCACGCCACCACAGGGATCTGGCTCACCGTCGGGCTCCTCTTCCTCTCCGTCACCGGTCTGACCTGGTCCCGATACGCCGGAGCGAACTTCACCGCCGGCCTCGACGCGCTGAGCGCTCGCACTCCGGAGATCTCCACAAGCCTCACCGTCGGGTCCACCGCCCCGGCCGAGACCGGCGGCGGTCACGAGCACGGTGCCACCGGGGCGGGCGGTGTCGTCGAGTCGGCGGCCTTCGACCGGGTCCTGACGGTCGCCCGCGACGCGGGCCTCTCCGGGCCGGTCGAGATCGCCCCGGCTGCGGAGCCGGGCTCCGCCTGGACCGTCACGCAGGTCGACAACACCTGGCCGGTCCACAAGGACCGCATCGCCGTCGACCCGGCCTCCGACAGTGTCACCGCCCGCAGCGACTTCGCCGACTGGCCGCTGCTGGCCACACTGAGCAGCCTCGGCATCCAGGCCCACATGGGGATCCTCTTCGGTCTGGTCAACCAGATCCTGCTCGCCGCGCTCGCCCTCGGGCTGCTGTGCGTCATCTTCTGGGGCTACCGCATGTGGTGGCAACGCCGACCCACCCGCGTCGACCGCCGTGCCATCGTGGGCACCCCGCCGGCCCGGGGCGGCGTACACGGTCTGCCGCTCTGGGCGCTGCTGATCGGCGTACCGGTGACCGTGGCGATCGGCTGGACGCTGCCCCTGTTCGGGCTCACAATGCTCGCCTTCCTCGTCATCGACGTCGTGGTGGGTGCGGTGTCCCGACGCCGACGACCTGCCGCCGCACCCACGTCCCCGGCACCGGCGGGGAGCTGATCCACCCCCTCCGGCCGTCCGTCGAACGACGGACGGCCGGAGGACGCCACCTTCGCTCAGACCACCACCTGTTTGGTGTTCGGCAGGCTGTCGACCATCGACTTCTGCACGTTGATCGTGTCGGCGATGATCTCGTGGGGAGTGTTGGCCATCCACTGCATCACCGAGATGTCCTCGAACCGGGGATGGCGGAACATCTCCAGGAACACCAACGGCTCGTCGCCGGTGTTCTCGATGTAGTGGCCGTACGCGAACGGGACGTAGCCGACGTCACCGGCCTGGAAGTCGAACGTCCGGGCGGCGGCCTGCGAGGCGAAGACGCCCATCCGCCCGGTGCCGGAGATGTAGTACTGCCACTCGTCGGTGGTGGGATGCCAGTGCAACTCGCGCATCCCGCCCGGCTCGACCTCCACCAGGGCGGCGGCGGTGGTCACCGACGCGGCGAAGTTCGTCGAGTCGGTGATCCGGACCGTTCCGCCGCGGAAACGCTGCGGGGTCTGCGCGAGCATCCGGTGCTTGAAGCTTCGGGGGATGTCCCCGGTCGGGCTGACCACCCGGTCCTGTTGCAGGGGCGGTGGGACGTCGCCCTGGAAGATGTACTTCTCCCGCTCCGGCAGGTTCTCCATCTGCTCCGGCGTCCAGCCGAAGTTCTTGGCCAGGACGTGTCGAGGTGTGTGTGCGAAGAAGTCGCTGAGCAGGAACGTGTTGTTCTCCGAGAACATGCCGTCGTCGAAGACCAGCAGGAACTGCGCTCCGTCCTCCAACGCCTGGATGTTGTGCGGCACTCCCTGCGGAAAGAACCACAGATCGCCGGCCCTCACGTCCTCGATGAAGTTGCGGCCCTCGTGGTCGACGGCGCTGATCCGGCAGCTGCCGCTGAGCATGTACGCCCACTCCGACTGCTGGTGCCAGTGGATCTCCCGGTAGCCGCCCGGCTCCAGACCGAACTGGACGCCGGACAGCTGCGTGGCGATCGGAAGGTCGCGACTGGTGACCTCCCGCGTCCAGCCGCCCTTCTCCACCCGGGTGTGCGCCTGCGAGAAGGAGAACTTCAGATTGGGCACCAGCCGGCTGTCGGTGGTCGGTGGGACCACGAGGTCAGGGTTCTGCCGCTCGAGCTCGACGTTACGGCCCGCGAGGGGCGCGGCGCCCTGGTCGCCGCGCCGCGGCTGAGGATCGTTGTTCGCCATGATCGCTGTCTCCTCACTCGGGTTGAATCGGACGGGGCGCGGAGACCGATCCGGCTCGCAGCCGCAGCCGGGTCGAGATCCCCAGCAGGGCCCGCACTCCCGGCCAGCCGTACCGGATCGCGATCGCGACCGGCACCGCCGCCGCGGTCGCCGTCAGCACCAGGCGGGTCCACACCGGAGCGTGGCCACCGGCCCCGGTGACGGCATAGAGGACGAACGTCAGCAGGACGACCCGGAGCCGGTGCAGACCGGGAAGTTCGGTGAGCTGGGCCATGCTTCGATGATCGGCGCCGACCACCGCCTGTCGCATCACGTGATCGCGCCATTACCGCAGGTCAAATACCGGACGCTGGGGCCAATCGGCGCAATCTCGCCGGTTGGTCGATCCGCTCGCCCGTACCGGCCGTCATGGCTAGGCTCGGTCGCAGGACGGCATTTTGACGCGCCTGGTTACCACCGGGGAGAACGCCCTTGTCCGAATCACCAGTCAACGCCGGAACTCTTCCGGCCGACAACATCGCCACCGACGCCGAGCAACGACGGCACCGGCTGTTCGCCACGGCGGACCAGCTCCGGCTCGCCGGACGCGGGATGGAGGCGCTGCACGTCCTGGCGGCGGAAATCGCCCGGAGTCGCGGCGACGAGCGTCACCGCGCCCATCTGCTGGGGCGCCTGGCGCAGATCGTGGCACTGGAGCAGCCGACAGTCGCCCTCGCCGGCCTCCGGGAGGCGCTGAACCTCCGACTGGACGCCCGCAGCCGCAGCACAGTGCTCGCCCTGGTCGCCACTGTCGCGGCCCGCACGGGACATCCGGACACCGATGCCCTGCTCCGCGACGCCGGCACCGCGCACGCCACCTCGGGTGACCAGGCGTCCGCCCGCCACCTCGCCCTCGGCCGGGCCGCCCGCTCGCTCTCGCACGGTGATCTGCCGGGCGCCCACGCCGTGCTGGCGGCCCTGGAGCCGGACACCTGGGCGGCACGCGGCGACGCCCCGACCATCCGGGCGGAACGGATCCTCGTGCAGCTCGGCCTGGGCCGGCACCAGGACGCACGGGCAGCGACCCACCGGCCGCCCGACGCCTCCCTCACCGGGCTGACCGCGCTGGACTGTCTGCGCATGGTGGCGGTGGGAGAGCTGCCCGAGGCGGCCGCGCTGGCCGTCACGACACTCAGCTCCGGCTCGGCGGGCCTCAGCAGGGAGGTCCGTGCCCTGTTGGTGGCGGTGATCGGTGAGGTCCGTTACCGCCGCGGCGAACACGACGACGCGCGCGCCGTCCTCCGCAGCTGCCTTGCCGAGGACCGGTGGCCCGACCGTACGTTGTGGACGCCCGCGTTCTGCGTGGCGGTTCGCGACCCCGCCCTCAGTGCCCCGGCCGGCCTGCTCACCACTGTCGTCGCCGACCTGCACCGGTCGGTCCGGTCGCTCCTGCCCGTGCCGCACTTCGGCCCCCGACTGGTACGCGCGGCGATGGCCGCCGGCGACACCCACGCCGCCCGCCGGGTCACCGAACTGGTCGAGGTGGTGTCCACCCGCACTCCGGTGCCGCTGTGGCACGCGCTGGCCGACCAGAGCCGGGGGTTGCGCGACGGTGACCCGGACGCGCTCCGGTCGGCGGTCGACAAGCTGCGCACCACCGCCGCCCGGCCGGCGCTGGCCGACGCGTTGCTCGACCTCGCTACCTGCCCTCGGGCGCGAGCTGGGGAGGCGCGCGACGCCGCGCACGAGGCGGCTGCCCTCTACGCGCGGATCGGCGCCCCAGGCGACCAGGCGATCGCGGACCGGCGGTGCGCCGATCTCGCTGCGACCCCGCGCCATCGACCGTCGGTCGACGAGCCGCCACGCCGGGGCGTCGACGCGCTCACCCCCGCCGAGGAGCGGGTGGCGGAGATGCTGGCCGCCGGCGCCACCAAGAAGGAGGCGGCCAGGAGCCTCTTCGTCTCCTTCCACACAGTGGACACCCAACTCCGCTCCATCTATCACAAGCTGGGCATCAACAACCGGATGCAGCTCGTGCGGGCCTGGGAACGGACGAGACGATGATCAGCCGATGGCCGCGGCCGACCTGACAGCGCTCGCCGAAGCCGTAAAGTGCGAACTCCCCCGCCGTCACTTCTCGCTGTCGAGGAGGGCCATCATCCCTGTCGCGTACCGCTGGCCGGAGGCGGCGCCGGCTGGCACGGCTAGCTCGATCTCGTCCAACGCGTCCTGGTCGAGCACCACGTCGACAGCGGCCAGCGACTCGGTCAGCCGGTCCCGCCGCCGCGCCCCGACCAACGGCACGAGGTGTTCGCCCTGCGCGGCCACCCAGGCGATCGCCACCTGGCTGGTGGTCGCCCCGAGGCGCTGCGCGACCCGGCCGAGCGCGTCCACGAGGCGCAGGTTGGCGGCCAGGTGCTCGCCCTGGAACCGTGGGCTGTTCGCCCGGAAGTCCGTGCCGGTGAGCGCACGGTCCGCGGACCAGTGGCCGCTGAGCAGACCTCGGGACAGCACCCCGTAGGCGGTCAGCCCGATACCCAGCTCCCGCAGCGTCGGCAGGATGGTGGCCTCCGGCCCTCGGGAGAGCAGCGAATACTCGATCTGGACGTCGCTGATCGGTGCCACCGCCGCGGCCCGGCGGATGCTGTCCACGCCCACCTCGGAGAGCCCGATGTGCCGGATGTAGCCGGCCTGCTGCATCTCGAGGAGCGCGCCCACGGTTTCCTCGATCGGCACCTGCGGGTTCAGCCGCGACGGCCGGTAGATGTCGATGTGGTCGGTTCCCAACCGGCGCAGGGAGTACGCCAGCCGGTCCTTCACCGCCGCCGCCGACACGTCGTACGGTGCCGCCTGGAAGCCGCCGTCAGGTGTCCGGCGAGCGCCGAACTTCACGCTGAGCACCACTTCGTCGCGGCGACGCTCCCGCAGCACCCGGCCGATCAACAGCTCGTTGTGACCCGACCCGTAGAAGTCGGCGGTGTCGATCAGGTTCACACCGGCGTCGATCGCCGCGTTCAGGGTCGCGATGCTCTCCGCCTCGTCGGCCGGCCCGTACAGGTCGGACATGCCCATCGCGCCGAGCCCGATGATCGACACCTCCGGCCCGGAGGAACCCAGCAGTCGCCGTCGTAGAGCCGTCATGTTCCTCGTCTCCTTCGGTCGTCGTCGCGGCGTCGTGGTTCCGGACACCGCTGTGTACGCTGTGTCCATATAACCAGCAAGTAGACAGCGTGTCCATATAAACGGGAGGACCAGTGGCCGAGCTCACGCCGGACGCCCAGACGCCAACGCGCCGTGGTCGCGGCCGTCGCCCCGCCGACCAGGTACGTGCGGAGATCCTCACGGCCGCCGGTGAACTCCTGCTGGCCGAGGGCATGGCCGGCTTCACCATCGAGAAGGTCGCGGCCCGCGCCGGAGCCAGCCGGATGACCATCTACAAGTGGTGGCCGTCCAGGGGCGCACTCGCCCTGGACGGCTACTTCACAGTCGTCGCGCCCACGCTGGCCTTCGCCGACACCGCCGACATCGTCGCCGACCTGACCAACCAGCTCGTCGCCTTCGTCCACCTCGTACGGGACACCACCGCCGGACGGGTCATCAGCCAACTCATCGGGCAGGCCCAGACCGACCCGGAACTGGCCGCCGCCTACCGCGAGCGCTACTCCGGCCCTCGGCGGGCCCTCGCCGTCGAAACCCTCACCCGGGCCGTGGCCCGTGGGCAGCTACGTGCCGACATCGACGCCGAATCCGTCGTCGACCAACTCTGGGGCGCCTGCTACCACCGGCTTCTCATCGCCGACCTGCCGCTCACCGAGGATTTCGCCCGCACCCTCGTCGACAACCTCATCCGCGGACTGCGCTGACCCGCCAGCGGTCAGCCCACCGCACCACGCCACGGATCGACCGGCCCCTGCGGGCGGTCGCCACGCAGGGTGATCCGGTGTACGACCCGGCGCGCGCCGCCGTAGTCCCGGTTGGCGTAGTGCGCGGTGCTCCGGTTGTCCCACATCACCACGTCGCCCGGCCGCCACCGGTGTCGCACCAGGTGCTCCGGCTTGGTGAGGTGGGCGTAGAGGAGATCGAGGAGCGACCGGCTTTCCGCCTCGGACACGCCGACGATGTGCGAGGTGAAGCCGGGGTTGACGAAGATGCCCCGGCGACCGGTCTCCGGATGTACGCGCACGACCGGGTGCTCCACCGGGTCCAGTCGGGTGACCACCTCCCCCTCCCAGAGGTTGCCCCGGCCACCACGGCGTTGCGCGAGGTAGTAGCCGAACTCCCGGTTGCCGTCGTGCACGGCGACCAACTGGTCCACCAGCCGCCGCACCGGCTCGGCGAGCGAGTCGTACGCGAGTTGGCTGTCGGCCCAGGTGGTGTCACCACCGGTGGGGGGCAGGGTCACCGCGCGCAGGATCGAGCCGAGCGGTGGACGGGCGACGAAGGTGACGTCGGTGTGCCACACGTCGGCGAAGCCGTTGTCCGCACTGTCCAGGGCGTACACCTCGGGGTGCTTCTCGTCGACGCCGCCGACCACGGGATGCGAGGCGGTCAGCTCGCCGAGCCGGCGACCGAGGCGTACCTGGCCGTCGTCGTCGAGGCGTTGGTCGGCGAAGAACAGCACCTTGCGCCGCACCAACGTCGCCCGTACCGCGGCGAGTTCCTCGTCGGTCGCGCCGTGCAGGTCCAGGTCCCGCACTTCGGCCCCGAAGTGCGGCCCGAGTGGCTCCAGTGCCAGTTTCACGAGCGTGTCGGTCATGACGGTGCCCCTTTCGTTGTCAGGTGGCGGCGGCACGTACGGCGTGGCCGATGGTGGCGCGCAGGGCCGCGTACTCCGGCGAGCCACGCAACTCGTCCGGTTCGACGCCGGTGCGTGGAAGATCGACGTCGAGGTCGAGGGCCACCCGACCGGGCCGGCGGGTCAGGACGATCACCCGGCTGCCGAGGAACACGGCCTCGTCCACGCTGTGCGTGACGAACACACACGTGCGGCCGGATTCCGCGCTGACCTGACGCAGGTCCTCCTGCAACCGCTCCCGGGTCAGCGCGTCGAGGGCCGCGAACGGCTCGTCGAGCAGCAGCAACGGGTTGTCCACGGCCAGTGCCCGGGCGATGGCCACCCGCTGCTGCTGACCGCCGGAGAGCTGCCAGGTGCGCCGGTGCCCGACGCGCGGCAGGCCGACCCGGTCCAGCAGCGCGGAAACCCGGCGGGACCGCTCCGGGCGGGAGACACCGGCGTAGCGCAGCGCGAGCCCGACGTTGCCGCCGACCGTCTTCCACGGCAGCAGCCGTGGTTGCTGGAAGACCAGACCCGCGTTACGTCCCGGCACCGGTGACCCGCCGGCCGCGGTCACCGTGCCGACTGTCGGCCGCTCGAAACCGGCGATCAGCCGCAGCAACGTCGTCTTGCCGCAGCCGGAGGCGCCCACGATGACCAGGAAGGCGCCCGGCGGCACGCGGAGGTCGACCGGGCCGAGGGCGGTGACCGCCGCCGAGCCGCTCCCGTAGGCGTGGGTGACGTCGCGGACCTCGACCGCGGCGTCAGGGTTGGAGGACATTCGGCAGACCCTTGGTGTAGATCGCGGCCTCGAACACCGACCGGTCCGGGATGGCGTCGATCTTCTTCTGCCCCTTGAGGAAGACCGCCGCGTTGTACAGGTTGTCGGCGAGCGCGCCGACCTTTTCGGGCGAACCCAACCACTCGGGGCTGGCCAGGTCGGCGGGCTTGAGGAACACGCCCTGACTCAGCTGGTGCTGGGCCGCTGCGGTGTCCAGGTTCAGCTCACGACCGACGGCGGTCGCCGCTGCGGTCGGATCGTTCGCGATGAGGTCGAGGGCCTTCGCCTCGGCCTTGCGCCAGGCGTCGACGGCCTCCGGGTGCGCGTCGGCGAAGGCGGTGGAGACCACGCCGAGATCCAGTGTGGGCTTGCCGGCAGTGGCCAGCTCTCGGCTGCTCACGAGCACCTTGCCGGTCTCCTTCAACTCGTCGAGGGAGGGCAGCCAGGAGTACGCGGCATCGAGGTCACCCCGGGTCCAGGCGGCGAGGATGTCCTGCGGCTCCAGGTCGACGAGGGTCACCTCGCTCTCCTTCACTCCGGCCTGCTCCAGGGCGGCGAGCAGGCTGAAGTGCGCGGTCGAGGCGAACGGGGTGCCGATCTTCTTGCCCCGCAGGTCGGCGATGGTGGCGACGTTGGTGCCGTTGCGCGCCACAAGCGCTTCGTTGTCACCGGCGACGTCGAGGACGAAGGCCACCTGGTAGGGCAGGTTCAGTGGCGCGGACAGGCCCCGGGCGACCGGGCTGGAGCCGATCGCGGCGATGTCCACGCTGCCGGCCGCGAATGCGGTGTTGATGCTCGCGCCGGAGTCGAACTTGGTCCAGGTGATCTTGTAGCCCGGTAGTGCCTTCTCCAGCAGTTGCTGGTTCTTCACGATCAGGTCGCCGCTTGGGAACGCCTGGTAGGCGAGCCGGAGGCTCTTGCGTTGCGGATCACCGCCGCCGCTGGCGGCGCCGTCGCCGCACGCCGTGAGGGGCACGGCGGCCACGAGCAGAGCGGTCGCGATGAGGATTCTGATGATCGGTCTACGCACGGGACGTCCGTTCTGAGAAGGGGAATCAGCGGGTCAGCTTCGACCGCGCCAGGGAACGAGCCGGTCCTCAGCGGTACGCAGCAGTGCGTCGATGAGGAGGCCGGAGAGGCCGATGGCGAACAGGCCGAGCACCACCACGTCGGTCTGCGAGTACCGTTGCGCGTCGCGGACCATGCCGCCGATGCCCGGAACGCCGTTGATGGTCTCGGCCGCGACCACCGACGAGTACGCGATGCCCACCGCGAGGCGGACGCCGGTGAAGATCTCCGGCAGCGCGTGTGGCAGCACGACGTCGCGCGTGACCGCCCAGCGTCCGCCGCCCAGCGCCCTGGCCGCCTCGACGAGGGTGGTGGGCGCGGCCTTGACGGCGGAGGCGGTGGCGACCGCGACCGGGGGGAGCGCGGCAATCGACAACAGCCACAGCTTCGGCGTCTCGTCGATGCCGAACCAGATGATGAACAGGCTGAAGTACGCCAATGGTGGCAGCGCGCGGACGAAGGTGACGATGGGCTCGGTAGCGACCCGCACCCAGGCGACGGTGCCCATCACCAGGCCGAGCACCAGCCCGGCCGCAACGCCGACCACCGAGCCGATCAGGATGCGGCGCAGACTGACGCCAAGGTGCTCGATGAGCAGGTGCCCGCTGTAGCCGCGGACACCGTCATGGGTGGTGGAGGTCTGCACGAGACGGTCCCACACCGCCCCCGGTGACGGTATGAACGTGGGGTTGTCGGTCAGCACCGCGAGGATCTGCCACAGGGCCAGCAGGCCCAGAAGGGAGACGACGCGGAGCACGACGCGTCGCCACCGGCCGGCTCGCCGATGATCGCGCGCCGGGCGCGCCGGTGGTGCGACACCGCTGTCGGCGGGCGCGGTCTGTACTGCGGAAACAACTGTCACGGCTTCTCCCGACGAAGATGACCTACTATTCCTACAGTCTTAGTAGGGTATATACAAGGGATCGTCCACTGCGTGGAATCCCTCGGTACATCGCCCGCCCCGGAAACGGTGCTGCCGGCGAATCGTCCGACTCACCGGCAGCACGTCGATCAGCAAGGGCTCACTCGGGCGGCTTGGCCCCCGACTGCTCGCTGACCATGTACGCCGCGTACCAGTCGGGCCAGTTGTCGTCATGCTCGCCCGTACGTTTCTCGTGCTCGCCGTGCGCGTCGGCCGCGCGCCGGAGGGCGCTCGCCAAGTCGCTCGTGGAGCCGTACGAGGTGAGGCCGCTGTCGATGCGTCCGGGAAGCCTTGTCGTGATCTCCTGCATCAGCCAGGTGTTGCCGTCCGGGTCGCGCAGTGTGGCGCGCGAGACGTAGCTGCGCCGCTCCGGATCCAGCCCGTCGGCCGGGCCGTCCGGGCTGACGTGAAAGACGTCGCCGACCTCGACACCGGCGGCGACGAGCGCGTCGTGGGCCGCCTGAATGTCGGACACGACCAGGTACGCCACGGCCGAGCCGGGTGCCGCCGACGTGAGGCCGACGCCGAACTGTACGGAGCACGGCGAGCCGTGCGGCGTCAACTGGACGATCCCGGGCGGCGTCTGGTCGGGCCGCCACCCGAGCCGTTCGTAGAACGCCTTCGCCCGGTCGACGTCCGACACCGGAATGACGATCACCTCGAGCCTGACGTCGAGGCTCTCGATCCGCGCCGTCGCGCTCGCCTCGCCCTGGGCCACCTTCGGGCTCATCGCCCCTCCCTCTCTGATCATCAGCACCAGGGAGACCGTCGGTGTGAGTCGGGCCCGCCCCGCGATTGGCATGTCGGTGCTCCTCGGCTGCGTAGGAGCGGTCAGCCGGGGCGTTCCGCCGGCCCCCGGGGCCACGGCGGCGTACCCGTTCGACATCGGCGCATGCCCGCTCAGCCCCCGGTGTCCTGGCCGGTGCCGGGCGCGCGGGCACGTCCCCTACACCTCGGGGTGGCCGAAAAGTCCCGGCAACCCGCCGCTGTGCAGGAAGACGACCCGGTCGCCGCGCGGGAAGCTGCCGGCCAGCAACGCCGCCATCGCCCGACCGGTGTACGTCGGGTCCAGGAAGACCCCCTCGGTACGCGCTGTCACCTCCAGCGCCGTACGGGCGGCGTCGGTGAGCGTGCGGTACCCCGCGCCCACCTGCGTGCCGTCGATCCGTAGCGCGCCCGGCTCGACCTCACCGACGAGCAGCCCGGCGACTGTCGCCAGTGGGTCCGGCACGGCCCCGACGTCCACGCCGATCACCCGCTGCGGGCCCAGCTCCCGCACCAGGCCGGCCATCGTCCCGCCGGAGCCGAGCGCCGTCACGACCTCGACGCCGTCGGCGTCCTCCAACTGGGCCCGCAGCTCACGGCCGCAGTCCACATACCCCTGCACGGACGTCGGGGAGGTGCCACCAAACGGGATGACGTACGCCGAACGTCGCTCGCCCTCGGCCTTCACCACCTCGGCGGGCGGACGCTCCCCGCTCCAGACGATCTCCGCGCCGGCGAGCCCGTCGAGCAGCAGGTTGCCTCGTCGACGTTCCGGGGGCGGGCCGGCGAGTACCAGCACGCAGGACAGGCCGAGCCGCGCGGCCGCCGCCGCGGTGAGCCGGGCGTGGTTGCTCTGCGGCGCCCCAGAGGTGATGACGGTGGTGGCACCGACGGCGATCGCCTGCCCGCACGTGTACTGGAGCTTGCGGATCTTGTTGCCGCCCCCGCCGAGGCCGTTGAGATCGTCACGCTTGAACCAGAGCTCGGCCAGGCCCAGCCGGGCGGCGAGCCGGGGCGCGGCCTCCAGCGGCGTCGGCCAGGTACCGAGGGAAACGGGTGTGATCATCTGTTCAGCTAAGCACCACGCGCCCAGGCTGCCCGGGGCAACGGGCCGACGTCCGAGTGACGACCAGGACGCATCGCGGCGTGCCGCTGCCCCGGTCCCACCCCGTCGCGGGCGGCGAGCGCGTCGGCCACCGCTCCGGTGGCGAACGCGTAGATGGATTTGTGCACCACGTCGATGACGAATTCGGAGCGGGGCCAGGTCGGTGGGGGCGCCCCCACCCCGGTGGCGTTCTCCAGGATCTGGTCGTTGCTCAGGCGCAGCGCGGTGAACATCGTCGACGCCCAGGCCCCCCGCAGCCCGGCCTGTGCCATGACACTGCGCAGCACGCCCACCAGCGCACCCTGGCCGTAGTGCATCGCCAGGTTCTGCCACCGGGGCGGCTGTCCGGAGGATTCCGGCAGACCGGTCAGCCGGGCCAGAACCAGGGCTGGCACGTAGGAGTCGGGTCGACCGGTCACCCGCTGTTCGACCTTCTCGGCGGCGGTCATCACCGCCGCCCCGGCCAGACCCGCCGCCAGTCCCTGCCACACCGCTCTCTTCAGCATGTGCGGGCCCTACCCCCCGTGCGGTCACCTACACCCCGGGACACCGCCGAGCCACGAGCTGTCGTCCCGCGGGTCACGGGTCGGTTTGAGCCTGAACCCGGCGGGGACTGCCGTGTGCCGCACCGCCGCGTCAGCCTCGTGGCCGTCCGTCGCCGCCCAACCTCAGGTGGCACGGCTGCCCAGCGTCGTCGGGAAGCAGCGTCAGCGCTTGCGGCCCACCCCGCCGAAGGCGTCGATGTCGGCAGGCGTGTCGACAGCGTCGTCCGGTCGCCACTGCGGGCACGGCACGACGCCGGGTTCGACCAGGTCCAGGCCGTCGAAGAAGCCGGCGATCTCGTCGGGTGAGCGCAGGGTGTACGGGGTCGCTCCGCTGTCGTTGTAGTCGTCCTGCGCCTGCTGCATCTCGGCGCTGATCAGGCTCGTGCCGTCGTTCAGTGAGAGGTAGCTGCCGCTCGGCAGCGCCGCCACCAACTGTTGGGTGATCGAACGGGCCGTCTCGTAGGTGGGCACGTGGCCCATGACGCCGCTGAGAATGAGACCGATCGGCTGGGTGAAGTCGAGCGTCCTGCCGGCCTCGGCGATGACCGCGGCCGGGTCGTGCAGGTCGCCGTCGATGTAGGCGGTCCGGCCCTCGGCCGTGCCCACCAGCAGGGCGCGAGCGTGCACCAGCACCAGCGGGTCGCTGTCGACGTAGACGATCCGCGCGTCCGGTGCGACCCGTTGGGCCACCTCGTGGGTGTTGTTCGCGGTTGGCAGTCCGGTGCCGACGTCCAGGAACTGGCGGATGCCCGCGTCGGCGGCGAGGAACGTGATCGAGCGGACGAGGAACTGCCGGGAGGCCCGGGCCACGTCGACGACGCCGGGGAAGACCTGGCGATACTGGTCCCCGGCCTCGCGGTCCACGGCGAAGTTGTCCTTGCCGCCGAGCCAGTAGTTCCAGATCCGTGCCGAGTGTGGCACCGACGTGTCGATCTTCTGCTGTGACCCTGCCTCACCGGCCTCGGGCCGGCCGGTCGTCGGCGTTTCCATTGTCACGACGTACCCCCTGTCCAACGTGCACGCGACGTCGTCGCGGGAGACCCGGTCGAGGAAGTGGCCACCCGTGACCGTGCCACGGTATAGAAGGCCGAGGATCCCCACCACACCCGGTCCCTCCACAGCGGACCGCTCCGGGATGTGGTGGCGGCCACCGGATCGTCGGCCTCTCCCTACCGCGAGGGAGAGCCGTCCCCTGTGGGCGGGGCCCGCCGGGTGCGGATCGCCGGAAGGATCGGGTGCATGACGACATCGACATCGATCGTCGGTCGGGCCGTCCACGGCCTGACGTACGCAGTGCTCGGCTGGGCCGTGGCATACGGGGGCGTGCGTCTGGCCTGGACGGTCGGCGAGGCTCCGGAGTTCGGGCGGCTCGGGCTGGACCTGCTCGGCTTCACCGGCTGGTGGTCGGTGGCGTTGTGCGCGGCGGCGGGCGGATTGGCAGTTGCCCTGGACCGGGTGGCGACCTGGTGGCCCGCGCTCGCGGGGCTCGCCTGGACGGTGGCCGGGTCGCTGGTCGCGGCGGCCGCGATCCTGCTGCCGGAACTGGTGGGCTTCCTGCTGTTCACCGTCGGCCCGTTCTTCGACCCACTGGCGTTCGCCAGCCGGCTCGGGTGTGTCACCGGAGCGGTCCTGCTCGGCCTGGCCACCGCGCGCTACCAGCGACGCACCAGAGGCGAATGCCCGGACTGTTGCCGGACGGTCCAACCGGGTACGCGGCGTTCGGCACCCGCGCGGTGGGCGCGCTGGGCCGCGTGGGCCGCGGTGGGCGGTCTCGTGACCCGCTTCGCGGCCCAGTTCGTGGTGGGCTTCGACAGTGTCGACCAGAGCGCCGCCCTGTTCGGGTTGGAGATCGGCCTGGTGCTGGCCGGAGTGCTGTTGCCGCTGGCGCTGGTGCACCACTGGGGTGAGGTCTGGCCGGGGTGGGTGCCGCTGCTCGCCGGCCGGACGATTCCCCGCCTCGTGCTGCTGGTGCCCGGCTTCGGGCTCGGCGCGGGCATCACGGCCTACTTCGGCATGGGCATGGTGCAGGTGACGTCGGGCTCGCACAGCGAGTTCTCCGACGCGTTCCTCTGGGTGGCGATGTCGGCGTACCTCGTGATGGGGCTGGGCCTGGTTGTCGGCTCCACCGACTACCACCTGCGCACTCGCCGGCAGTGCGGTGCCTGTGGCCGGTGACCGCTCCGCTGGGCGCAGCCCTTGTTGCATTGACAAACGTCGCTATCGGAATTAGCTTTCTGAATCAAGCACCTGGGAGCGCTCCCAATTCACCACCACCCCACCATTGCTGAAACTCGCCCACTGCGAGCCCTCCCGAGGCGTGGATACCACCACCACTTCCGGAGGAGTTCCATGAGAAGAAGCAGAAGAGTGAACGCCGCACTGGTGTCGGCCGGCGCCGTCCTGCTGGCGTCGGCAGGCGTCGCGGTGGCGGTGCCGGCGGGAGCCGCTGCCGCCGGCTGTTCGGTCACCTACAGCGTGTCGTCGCAGTGGCAGGGCGGGTTCGGCGCGAACGTCACCATCACCAATCGCGATGACGCGGTGACGAGTTGGACGCTGGCCTGGAACTACAACGCGGGCCAGACCGTCACCCAGGCCTGGAACACCACACTGACGCAGAGCGGCACCACGGTCACCGCCAGGAACGTCAGCTACAACGGGGCCATCCCGACCAACGGGACGGTGTCGTTCGGATTCAACGGATCCTGGACCGGCAGCAACCCCGATCCCACCACCTTCGCGTTCAACGGGGTGGGCTGCACCGGCGGCACGGAGCCGACTCCGCCCCCGACGACGACGCCCCCGCCGACTGACCCACCGCCGACGACTCCGCCCCCCAGCGGGCCGGCGGACATCACAGTGAACAGCGCGACCAAATACCAGACAGTCGACGGGTTCGGAGCCGCACAGTCCATCTGGGGTAGCGCCTGGTCGACGACGGACACCCAGACGTTGGTCGGGATGGGTGCCAACCAGTTGGGGCTGTCGATCGTACGGACCGGCCTGTCACCGGAATCCAGCGAGTGGGCGACGCACGTGAACTCGTTGAAGACGGCGAAGTCGTACGGGTCGAACGTCAAGATCCTCGCCTCACCGTGGACCGCGCCGGCGGCGTGGAAGACGAACAACAGCCGCGTCAACGGCGGCAAGCTGAAGACCGACTACTACGACGACTACGCCAACCACCTCAACAGCTACGTGCAGTACATGCGTGGCCAGGGCGTGCCGATCGACGTCACCTCCGTGCAGAACGAGCCGGACTGGCACCCGGACTACGACTCGATGGACTGGAGCGGCACCGAGCTGCGCACCTTCGTCCGCGACCAGGGCACCAGGGTGCAGAACACCAAGCTGATGGTGGCCGAGGCGGTGAACCTGAACTACAACTTCACCGACCCGACCCTGAACGACGCGACCGCCCGCAACAACATCGGCTACATCGGCGGACACCTGTACGGCACCGAGGAGTCCGGCCGGCTACGCCCGTACTCCCTGGCCCAGCAGTACAACAAGCCGGTGTGGATGACCGAGTGGAACCTGCACGCCGCCGACGGTGGCGGCTCCAACATCTGGGGCAACTCCGCCAACGCGGCGGTCTGGAACGAGACCCTCGACGACATCATGCGCACCGTGCACAAGTCGATGGAGGCCAACTGGAACGCCTACATCTGGTGGTACGGCAAGCGCTACTACTCCTTCATCGGCGACGGCGAGTCGGCGTTCGGCACCGTCGCCGGCGCACCCCTCAAGCGCGGGTACGCCTTCTCGCAGTATGCGAAGTACGTCCGCCCCGGCTACCAGCGCGTCGCCCTGACGAAGAGCTCGAAGGCCTCACCGCTCGAGGTGACGGCCTACCAGGGAGACGGGAAGATCACTCTGGTGATCCTCAACCGCTCGAACAGCGCGGTCAACAACGCCGTGATCCAGGCCCCGCAGAACGTCAGCCGGGCCGAGCACTATCTCACCTCGCAGAACGCCAACGCGGCCAGCCAGCCCACAAGCGTCAACGGCGGTCAGGCCACCATCAACGTCGGCGCCCGCAGCATCTCCACCCTCGTCTTCACCCTCTGAACACCCCCGACCACCATTGATCACGGGAGCCCCGGCCGAGCCGGGGCTCCCGCCCGTCGGTGGGCGGCCGGGCCTTCAGCGACGGCGGTTCAGGTGGCGGTCGGCGGGCCCGTGCTCTGCCGCACCACGAGCTTGGGAACGACAAGCGGCAGCCGCTGCGGCACCGTGTCGTCGATGGCCTGGGTGACGGCGGTGATGGCTCGTCGACCGACCGCGTCGAAGTCCTGCTGGATCGTCGTCAGCGGCGGGATGAGGAAGGGCGCCTCGGGGACGTCGTCGAATCCGACCACTGACATGTCCTGCGGCACCCGCCGCCCACGCTCGTGCAACCCGCGCAGCACGCCGATGGCCATCTGGTCGTTGGCGGCGAACACCGCTGTGGTCCCGCGCATCGCACCGATCCGGAGCCCGGCGGCGTAGCCGCTGTACGCTCTCCAGTCGCCCTCGACCGGCTCCGGCGGGCGGATGCCAGCGGCACTCATCGCCTGACGCCACCCTTCCAGACGGGCGCGCGCCTCCGCCCAGTTGAGCGGGCCACTCACGTGCACGATCTCGCGATGTCCGAGTTCGAGCAGGTGGTCGGTGGCCATCCGGGCACCGAGCACCTGGTCGACGCCGACGGTCACGCTGGCCCTGGACAGATCCCCCTCGACGACGACGAAGGGAACACTCGAGCGCGTCATGCGCACCACCTCGAGGGCCTCGTCGTTACCGGCGATCATCACGACGCCCTCCACACCGACGCGCATGAGGTGTTCGGTGGCGTCGCTGAGCGCCCGTACCGTCACCTCGGACAGGCTCACCGAGGTGGCGAAGTAGCCGGCGGCGCGGGCCGCGTCCTCGACGCTGCGATGGATGCTCGTCGGACCGAACAGTGTCCTGGCCGTGCCGATGATGCCGATCATTCCAGAGCGTCCCCGCACCAGGGCGCGGGCGGCGGTGTTGGGGCGGTAGTCGAGTCGTCGGATGGCTTCGAGGACCCGGTCCCGGGTCTCCCGCCTGATGCTGGGTGCCCCGTTGATGACCCGGGACACGGTCTGGTGTGACACGCCCGCCAGGCGAGCGACGTCTGCCATGACCGGTGGCCGGTCGGCCGCCGTCACGGCGACCTTTGCGTGAACTCGCACTGGCGGGCCGTCCGTTCTTCCATGGATTCAGTTCCTCGTGGGCCTCGTCGGTTCGGGGCCGTCAGTGTGAGTGACGGGGCACCGCGCTGCCGCTGCCGCCGACGAGGAAGTCGAGGTCCGCGCCGCTGTCCGCCTGGAGGACGTGCTCACTGTAGAGCCGTACCCAACCCCGGTCGGCCACCGGCGGTGGGGGTCGCCAGGCGTCACGGCGTCTGGCGAGTTCCGCGTCGTCGACCAGGAGGTCCAGGCGGCGCGTCGTGACGTCCACGCAGACGAGGTCACCGGTGCGTACCAGCGCGAGAGGGCCGCCCACCGACGCCTCCGGTGCGACGTGCAGGATGCAGGTGCCGTAGCCGGTGCCGCTCATCCGCGCGTCGGAGATCCGCACCATGTCCGTGATGCCGTCGGCGAGCAACCGTCGTGGCATGGGCACGTTGCCCACCTCCGGGAAGCCCGGGTAGCCCCGTGGCCCGGCGTTGCGGACGACGATCACCGTGTCGGGGGTGACGTCGAGGCCCGGGTCGTCGGCGGCGACGACATACTCCTCGATCCGGTCGAAGACGAGCGCAGGGCCGGTGTGTGTGAGAAGGTGCGCCGAGGCGGCGGAGACCTTCAGCACCGCCCCGGACGGCGCAAGCGACCCGCGCAGCACGACAGTGCCCGAACCGGCCGGCTGGAACGGCTCCTCCATGGTGCCGATGACGTCCCGGTTCCAGCACTGGGCGCCGTCGACGTTCTCCGCCACGCTCCTGCCGCTGACGGTGACGTGGTCCATGTGCAGCAGCGGGGCGAGTTCCTTCATCACCACCGGAAGGCCACCCGCGTAGGCGAAGTCCTCCATCAGGTACTTTCCGGACGGCATGAGGTTGACGAGCATCGGCACGTCGGCGGTGAGGACGTCGAAGTCCTCCAGCGACAGGGGGACGCCGAGGCGCCCGGCGATCGCGAGCAGGTGCACGACAGCGTTTGTCGAACCACCGATCGCGGCGTTGACCCGAACGGCGTTCTCGAAGGCCTGTCTGGTGAGCACCGAGGACAACCGTTGGTCCTGTTCCACCATGGCGACGATCCGGCGGCCGGCGGCCTGCGCGAGCGCGTACCGCCGCGAGTCGACCGCCGGCACGGCCGCCGCGCCCGGCAGTTGCACACCGAGCGCCTCGGTCACGCAGGCCATCGTGGACGCCGTACCCATTGTCATGCAGTGGCCTCGGCTGCGGGACATGCCGACCTCGGCCTCGGAGCAGTCGGCCGCTGTCATCCGGCCGGCCCGCATCTCCTCGGTGAAGCGCCAGACGACAGTCCCGGAGCCGATGTCCTGGCCGCGGAACTTGCCGTTGAGCATCGGACCGCCGGTCAGCATCAGTGTCGGCAGGTCGACGCTCGCCGCTCCCATCAGCAGGCCGGGCGTGGTCTTGTCGCAGCCGGAGAGCAGGACGACCCCGTCGAGCGGGTTGGCGCGGACCGACTCCTCCAACTCCATCGCCAGCAGGTTGCGGTAGAGCATTGTCGTGGGACGCATCAGCGGCTCGCCCAGGCTCATCGCCGGGAACTCCAGCGGCAGGCCCCCGCTCTCCCACACTCCCCGCTTCACCGATTCGGCAAGATCGCGCAGGTGGGCGTTGCAGGGTGTCAGCTCCGACCAGGTGGTGGCGATGCCGATCACCGGGCGACCGTCGAAGACGTCGTCAGCGAACCCCTGGTTGCGCATCCAGGACCGATGGATGAACCCGTTGCGGCCTTGCGCACCGAACCACTCCCCGCTGCGCAGCGGTCGATTGGTCGTCGACATCAGCACACCTCTCCGTTCTTCGTCCGGCCGCGTCTGGTGCGGCGGTCAATGCGCGTGTGGTGGATCGGGTGGCGCCGGCGCGCGACCTACCGGAGACCTCCGACGGAGAGGCCGCCGCGCCAGTGTCGTTGCAGGCTGAAGAACGCGATGATCAGCGGGATCACCGAGACCAGGGAGCCCAGGATGATGAGGCTCCACAGGGACGTACCTCCCGCGTTGTTCGCGGACGCGATGCCCTGCCACAGGCCGAGACCGACGGTGACCGGGAAGAGCCGGTTGTCGGAGAGCATGGCCAGTGGCAGGAAGTAGTTGTTCCAGGACGCCACCGCCGACAGCAGCAGCACGGTGACCACAGCGGGACGCATCAGCGGAAGGGCGATCTGGAGGAACGTCCGCACCTCCCCCGCGCCGTCGACCCGTGCCGCGTCGAGGAGTTCGTCGGGCACCGCGTCGCGCGCGTACACGTGCATCAGGTAGACGCCGAACGGGTTGAGCAACGACGGGAGGATCACCGCCCAGACCGTGTTCGTGAGGCCCAGCCGGGAGAACATGATGAAGGTCGGGATGACCAGGGCGGTGGCGGGCACCATCAGCGCGCCGAGCACGACGGCGAAGCTGAAGCGCCGGGCGGCGAAGCGGTACTTGGCGAACCCGTATCCGGCCATGACGGCCAGGACCGTGGCGCCGATGCCGCCGGCGATGGCGTACAGCGTGGAGTTGAGGATCCACCGCAGGTAGATGCCACCGTCGTAGGTGAAGAGCTGCCTGAGGTTCCCGAGGTAGTCGATGTGGTCGGTGAACCAGAGGGTGTTGCCGCCGCCGAAGAGGCCCGGCGCGTCCTTGGAGCTGTTGACGATGACCCACCAGAACGGTACGAGGAAATAGATCACCAGGAAGCCGAGGAGGATCTGCAGAGGGAGGTAGCGCTGCGGTCGGCGGGCGCCTGCGCGGACGCTCGTGTGATCGGTCATCAGAGGAAGCTCCTCCGCTTGCGGGTGAAGAACAGGAAGGCGTACACGCAGATGAACACGATCCCGCCGAGGGCGAAGGAGATCGCGGAGCCGTAGTTGAAGTTGGCGAGGGAGAACGCCTGCTGGTACGCGTACATGTTCGGTGTGAAGTCCGAGCCGATAGTGCCCGCGGCGAGGTACCGCAGGATCTGCGGTTCGTTGAAGAACTGCAGGGTGCCGATGAGCGAGAAGACCAGGATCAAAATCAGCGCGGGCGCGATCAGCGGGATCTTGATCCGCGTCGCGATCTGCCACCGCCCGGCACCGTCCATCCGGGCCGCCTCGTAGAGCGTCGGGTCGACGCCCTGTAGGGCGGCGTACAGGATGATCATGTAATAGCCGGCCCACTGCCAGGTGACGACGTTGAGCAGCCCGTAGAAGATCAGGTCGCTGCCCAGGAAGTCCGGTGCGGTGGCGCCGAAGAGCCCGAAGATGTCGGTGAGCGGGCCGAAGCCCCGGCTGTAGAGGAACCCCCACATCACCGCGCCGATGACCGTCGGGATCGCGTACGGGAGAAAGATCATGAGGCGGGAGAAGCGGGCGAACAGGGTGGTCACCGAGTCCAGGATGAGCGCCAGCGCGAGCGCGATGACGATCTGTACCGGGATCGAGACGAGCGAGAAGCGGATGACGAACCACGCGCCGGACAGGAAGCTCGGGTCGGTGAACGCCTTCACGTAGTTGTCGAAGAGGACGAAGCTGGTGCCGCCGATCAGCTTCTTCTGAAAGAGGCTGAGGTACAGCGCGTACGCCAGCGGCGCGATGAGGAACGCCAGGAACACGACCCCGAACGGCCCGACGAAGAGCCATCCCATCAGGTGCTCGCGAAGGTGTACCTTGCCACGGATCTTGCGCGTCTCGGGCGGTGTACGCGCTGCGCGCTTCTCGGTCAGGGATGTCATCTTGGTCTCCGGGACGTGGACGCTGAGGGGGGAGGGTGGGCCGCCCGGTGCCGGCGCGGCCCACCCCGCCGGTCACTGAACGGTGAAACCTTGTTCCTTGGCGTACTTCGCCACGTCCTCATGGAGCCGGTCGGCAGCCTGCGAGCCGGTGACGGACCCCTTGATGACCTCGCTGACCTGCTTCTCCATGGCGTCGAGGTAGTACTGGCCGAAGGGGGCGTACTGGACGCCCTGGTAGGCGTCGGCGGCGGGAACGTAGACCTCCTTGTTCGCCTGCTGGCCGCCGAAGAACGCCACCTTCAGGTCGACGAAGGCGGGATCCTTGAGCGCCGTGAGGTTCAGCGGGAAGATGACCTGGTTGGTCCAGCCGTCGGTCAGCGACTCCTTGTCGGCGTAGAGCCCGTAGGCGACCTTCGCGGCCAACTCCGGTTTCTTCGCCTGCTTGGTCACCGAGAACGCCGACCCGCCCCAGTTCACCTGCACCGGGTTGGCCGGGTCCCACTGCGGCAGCGGTGCCACCGCGAACTTGCCGGTGTCCTGGCCCTTGCCGACGCCCGCGCCGGTGAGATAGCCGGGCGCCCACGCCGCCGAGATGTACGTCGCGTAGTTGCCGTTGATCACGCCGGAGATGTACTCCGGGGTGAACTGGTTCTGCGTGCCGACCAGGCCCTTCTTGGCCAGGCCACCCCAGTAGTTCAGCACGTCCTTGGACGCCTGGTCGTTGAGCTTCACACCGATCGCCTTGGGCTGCGCCGGATCGAAGCTGAAGGGCGTGGCGCCCTTCTGGATCTGGAGCGCCATCATCACCGCCGGGACGTTCGCGCCGAGGTCACCGAAGAGCGGACCGCCGGCGTCCTTGACCTTCTGCGCGGCCTGCTCGTACTCGGCCCAGGTCTTCGGTGGGGTGACCTTGTACTTGTCGAAGATGTCCTTGCGGTAGATCATGCCCATCGGGCCGCCGTCGACCGGGACGCCGTAGACCGCGTCACCGACCGACACGTCCTTCCAGGCGCCCTCGCTGTAGTTGGCCTTCACCGCGTCGTAGCCGTACTTCTTGATGTCGACGAGCGCGCCCTGGATCTGGAAGGTCGGGATGCGGTCCGCCTCGACCATGATCACATCGGGCGCCCCGGTGCCCGCCGAGATGGCCGTCTGGAACTTGTCGTACTCGTCGCCGCCCTGCCCGACGTTGGTCCAGCAGACCTGCACCTCGTTGTTCAGCTTGTTGAAGTTGTCGACGACGAGTTGGGTGTTGGGGTACCAACCCCACATCGTCACCACCGGCAGGTCCTTCTTGGCGATGGTGTTCGTGCAGTTGCTCGCGTCGCTGCCGCCCTCGTCGGAGGAGCAGGCGACGAGGCCGCCTCCCACCGCGAGCACGGCTACGGCGGCGAGTATTCGTCTTCTCTTCATTGAGATGGTTCCCTTCGGCGATGGCGGTGCACAGCATCCATGCGCTGGCGGGCGCCACCGGGGCAGGAAGCCGTGCTCCGGTGGCGTCGCCGGTCAAGGCTCCTAGCGCTTGAACAGACGGGGCGCCAGGTCGATGAGGTTCTTCTGCCACACGTCCCAGCCGTGCGGTCCGGGGGTGACCCCGTCGAACTCGTAGCGGATACCGAGGTTGTCCATCGTGGTCAGCGAGGCCATGAAGCTCGGGTACACGAAGTCGGTCTGGTCACCGACGTACACCCGCAGCATCGTGGTGCCGTTGTTGATCGCCGCCGCGTCGACGCCGGTGCTGCTGCCGAATCCGGCCGAGAAGGCCGCCACGTAGGCGAACTCGCCCGGGTATGCCTTGAGCACCCCGAACGCCTGCCCGCCACCCATCGACAGGCCGGCGAGGGCCTGCTGGGACGGGTCGCTGGAGACGTGGTAGCGGGATCGGGCCGTCGGGACGATGTTCTCCCGCAACTCCCTGTTGAAGTTCGACGAGTTGCCGTTGCCCATCACGACGACCATGGGCGTGAGGTCGCCGTCGAGGAACTGGTGGTCGAGGATCTGCTTGGCGCGGCCCATCTCGACCCAGTCGGTGTAGTTCTGACCGCCACCGTGCTGCAGGTAGAGAACCGGGTACGGCTGCTCCCGGTCCTTGTCGTACCCGGGTGGGGTCCACACCAGCGCGGTGCGGTCCTGACCCGCCACCGAGCTGGCGTAGGTCATGCTCTCGACCCTCCCGCCCTGACCGGCGGGCACGTCCAACAGCAGTCGGGCGCCCGGGCCGGGGATGAAGAAGGTGCTCCACATCGGCTCGGTGGTCACCGACGTCGTGTTCGAGGTGTCCTTGAACGGAACCCGGTCCACGATCAGTCGGTAGTAGTAGAACCACGGCTTCAGCGGGCCCACAGTGGCCCGCCACCGGTCCCCGTCGCGGGACAGCGGCAGGCGCAGCCAACTGCCGCCCGGAGCGACGTTCGCCCAGACCGTGACGTGCTGGGCGTCAGCGAAGTCGGTGGTCGTCTCGAAGGTGACGAACCCGTCCTCGTTCACGAAGGGCGTCGGGGTCGTGCCGGCCGGCGGCGGCGCGAACTCCCCCTTGAGCCGCGTGTGACCCGGGCTCGGCCCGTGGTCCTGCACGTGCCGGAACAAGCGCGGCACGAAGTCGACGAGGTTCTCCTGCCAGGTGGTCCAGGTCGCGCCGCCGTCCGGGTTGACCCCGTCGAACTCGAACCGGACGTCGGCGCGGGCCAACGCCTTCGTCAGTCGGTAGGTGGTGTTGTACGAGGGGTCAGTGACGTTGCCGGTGTACAGGCGCAGCAGCGTGACGCTGCGGTTGATCGCCCTGGCGTCCTTCCGGTCGATCGCGGGGGCCGACGTACCCGAGAACCACCCGACGTGGCCGAACTGACCCGGCTTGGTGAGCGCGGCTCGCAGCGCCTGCGTGCCGCCGCCGGAGACGCCGGCGATCGCCTGGTGCGCCGGATCGCGAAGGACCCGGTAGTTGTCGGTGACCGCCTTGCGGAGATCCTTCAACTCTCTGGCGTCCGAGACGTCCGCGTCGTTGATCACCACGACCATCGGGCTCATCGCGCCGGTGGCCGAGAGGTTGTCGAGGATCTGCCTGGTGCGACCGAGATCGAGCCAGTCGGTGGTGGCCAGACCGTCGCCCGACTGCAGGAAGAGCGCCGGGTGCCCCTTCGGGCTCTTGGCCGCGTAACCCGGTGGCGTCCAGACCAGTGCCGAGCGCTGCGCGTTCCTGGTGCGGTAGGTCAGCGTCTCGATCCTGCCACCGGTGCCGGCCGGGGCGTCGACGAGCCACCGGGCCGAGTCACCCGCGACGAGGAAGGTGCTCAGGAGCGGGTTGGACGCGACACCCGCGCTGTTCGTCGGGTCCTTGATGGTCTTGGTGTCGTCGGCGGTGAGCTGGTAGTTGTACAGCCCCGGCTCCAGCGCGCCGAGGACACCCGACCACACGTCCCCCCGGCGGGTCAGGCCGAACTCCGCCCAACTGGCCGACGGGCCGAAGTTGCCCTCGACGACGACCTGCGAGACGGTGCCCAGGTTCTCCTGGACGTACGCCGCCGGGACGGCGAACGTGGCGTAGCGGTCCGCGGAGACGTCCAGCCACGGGGTGGCCGCCTCCGCTGGTTGCGGCGCGAGCAGCACGGCCGCGGTGGCGATGACCCCGGCGGTGAACGCCGCCGAGAGCCGCCGACGTACGCCCGGACGGCGCAAGCGCCAGTGATAATGTGCGGTAGTCACACTCCACTCCTTTCAGGTGCCGGCAGCGGACGCGACCCGACTGACCGGCTCAACTCAACGGTGATCTGCCGTGTGCTGCGTGCACCTCCTTCAGATCGCTGCCGCACTCTTCGGTGGCGCCGACGAGCTGCGCACGACGAGACTGGTCGGAAGCACGATCTGGCGGGGCTCGTCCCACTCGCCGGTCACCAGTGACTTCAGCATCCGGGCCGCTTCATACCCGAGCTGGTACATCGACTGGTCCACAGTGGTCAGGCCCGGCTCGGTCAATGCCGACTCGGGGATGTTGTCGAACCCGACGACGGACAGGTCCTCCGGCACGGAGAACCCCAGCTCCCTCGCGACCTCGAGCACCTTGAGGGCCATCCCGTCGCTCGCCGCGAAGATCGCCGACGGCGGGTCCGGTCGTTGCAGCAGGACGCGCGCCAGGGGCGTCGCCGACTCCGGGTTGAAATCCCCCCGGCCGATGAGCGTCGGGTCGACCGGAACCCCGGCGTGTGTCAGCGCGGCCCGGTAGCCTTCCTCCCGCGACCACGCCGAGGCGAGACTGTCGCGGCCGGCGATGAACCCGATGCGCCGGTGACCCAGGCCGAGCAGGTGCTCGACGGCGGTGGTGGCGCCGGCGAGGTTGTCGGCCATCACCGAGGGCGCCGTCGAGCCTCGCACCGGGTCGATGGCCACGACCGGAGTCCGGCTCCGGACCTCACCCCAGGGCGTGACGACGATGCACCCGTCGGTCAGGGTGCCCGACAGTCGGGTCAGGTGCCGTTGCTCCCAGCCCTCCGAATAGGACCCGTAGAGGTCGCTGTTGGCATAGATGATCAGATCGAAGCCCGAGCGGCTCAGCGCCTTCATCACGCCCTTGAGCACCTCGGCCGTGTACGACTGGAAGCTGTGCGCCACGAGACCCAGGACGTTGGTGCGGCTGCGCCGGAGGCTGGTGGCCACCAGGCTCGACTCGTAGCCGAGCTGCTCGATGGCGGAGCGCACCTGAGCGACAGTGCGAGCGCTGACGCCGTAATGCCCGTTGACGACCCGCGAGACGGTGGCGGTGGAAACGCCTGCGGCTCGGGCGACATCACTCATTGTCACCGGCGCATTGACTTCAATCATGCCGCTCTCTCTGGACTGCAATCGTTATCGGTTACGTTTCCAGGGTGTTGCCAACGTAACCGAGGAGGATTACGAACACAAGACCTCTTCGCCCTTACCGACCGCTGGGGAGGATCTGCCGAACCGAGGCGCGCAAGGGCGCGGTGGACCCTCGGATGCCGTTGCGGACAACGCAATCAGCTACCACTCCGAGCGCGCGCGGCGCGGTGATTTCAGCGCCGAGGCTACCCGTCGACAACGGGACGGCACGCTCCGTCAAGAACCATTTCCGCACCCGGGTGAACGATCACATCTGCCGCAGCTCGGCGGTTCCGGTAGGACCGTGGACGTCGGCCGGTCCGGGTCCGCCCCCCGGTCGGGGCGGCAGGCCCTCCGAGGGTGCGCCGACCAGACATTGATCCAGGTGTTCCCTTACGTAAACGTGATCGGTAACGTTTACATAGATCGACAACGTAATCGAAGACGATCACCTTGTCCAGAGCTCACACCGCCTCCACCACCCCTCGGTCCCGGCGCCCGGGCACAGACCTCCGCGTCGGACCCGCACGAAGGGAGCCAGCCCTGAACACCCACCTCGACAGCGCGCCACCGAACGTCGTCCACACGGCCCGCCTGACCCTGGACCCCCGCCGACGCGTCGCTCCGGTGCCGCGGCGGATCTTCGGCTCGTTCGTGGAGCACCTGGGTCGCTGTGTCTACAACGGAATCTACGAGCCGGGGCACCCGACGGCCGACGCCGACGGCTTCCGGGGCGACGTCCTCGCGCTGGTCCGCGAGTTGGGCGTCACCACGGTGCGCTATCCGGGCGGCAACTTCGTCTCGTCCTACCGCTGGGAGGACGGTGTCGGCCCGGTCGACGAACGACCGGCGAGGCTCGACCTCGCCTGGCACAGCCTGGAGACCAACGCGTTCGGGCTCGACGAGTTCATGCGCTGGGTCGCCAAGGCCGACGTCGACCCGATCATGGCGGTCAACCTCGGCACCCGTGGCACCGCCGAGGCTGTCGACCTGCTCGAGTACGCCAATCACCGCGGTGGGAGTCACCTCGCCGACAAGCGCCGCGACAACGGCGCAGTCGACCCGTACGGGATCCGGCTGTGGTGCCTGGGCAACGAGATGGACGGCCCGTGGCAGGTGGGCCAGCGGAGCGCGACCGAGTACGGGCGGCTCGCCGCGCAGACCGCGAAGGCGATGCGCCGCTTCGACCCCGATCTCGAACTCGTCGCCTGCGGTTCCTCGCACCTCGGTATGCCGACGTTCGGCAGCTGGGAGCGTGACGTGCTGACCGAGGCGTACGACGACGTCGACCTGATCTCGCTGCACGCCTACTACCAACCGGTCGACGACGATCTGGCCAGCTTCCTCGCCTCGGCCGAGGACATGGACAGGTACATCGACGCCGTCACCGCCATCGCCGACTCGGTCGGCGCGATCCGCCGGTCGACCAAGAAGATCATGATCGCGTTCGACGAGTGGAACGTGTGGTACCAGTCCGCCGCGCCGTCCACGCCGCCGAGCGGCGAGGACTGGCCGTTCGCGCCGCCACTGCTGGAGGATCACTACAGCGTGGCCGACGCGGTGGTCGTCGGTGGCCTGCTGATCAGCCTGCTCCGGCACAGCGACCGGGTGAGCGCGGCCTGCCAGGCACAACTGGTGAACGTCATCGCCCCCATCATGACCGAGACGGGTGGCGCGGCCTGGCGCCAGACCATCTTCCACCCCTTCGCCCGCACCGCCCGGCACGCCCAGGGCACGGTGCTGGACGTCCTGCGCGACGGCAGCACGACGACCACCGAGCGATACGGCGAGGTCGACGCGGTCGACGCGGTCTCCACCTGGGACGACACCACCGGCGAGATGACCGTCTTCCTGGTCAACCGCGCCCTCGACGAGCCGGCCGGGGTGACGATCGACATCACCGGGGCCCAGGTGGACGACATCATCGAGTGCGTCACGGTCGGCGGCACCGACCTGCACGCCAAGAACACGGCCGACGGTCCGGACCACGCCGAGCCGCGTCCGAACGACACGGCACGGGGTGCCGACGCCAGCGTCGAGCTGACCCTTCCGCCCGCGTCCTGGACGATGCTGCGGCTTCGCGCCATCGACACGACTGCGTGACCGGCTGACCGCGCCACCGATCCGCCGCCCCCGGCCGCGCACACCCCGGCTGGACCGAGGGCTGCGCGGCCGGGGCTTCCCCACCCCGGGGAGTACGCGGTCGTCGCCGGGCGGGATCCGGTAAAGAGCACGCGAGCGCTAACATCGCCTGCTGCGAAAACAGCTCCAGGAATTGTCTTGCTGGTTTATTCACTCGCCCGGCAGACAGGAGCAGATAATTGCGCCTGATGTGGGTCGGGCGCGCTTCTTCGTCGCCGGGACGACTGGCCCGCGAATTCTTCGTCAATCCATGCCGTAGAAGGATTCGCGCGCCAGTCACGGCCGCCCGGAAACGCGCCCGGGAAAGACCGGCAAAAGCGTTAGGCGACCGCCGGTTGCAACCTCCCGTCGACCCGCCGGGAAATGGCTGTGCACTCGTCGCGCAACTCCTCGGGGAGGACCCAGGCCGGGGCGTCCTGCCACGCCAGCGGGCGGAGGAACCGTCGGATCGACGTGGCGCCCACCGACGTGTGCACGGCGTTCGTCGAGGGCCAGGGTCCACCGTGGTGCTGGGCCCAGGACACCCGGACACCTGTGGGGTAGCCGTCGAAGACGAGGCGACCCGCGCGGGCGGCGAGCACGTCGACCAGTCGGCGTACGACGTCGGCGTCGTCGTCCGGCCCACTGTGCAGTGAGCCGGTGAGCGACGGCGGAACGGTGGCCAGCGCGGCGTCGAGGTCGGCGGCGTCGTCGTACCGGACCACTACCAGGAGCGGGCCGAAGCACTCGTCGGCGATCTCGGTGGTCAGGCCCGCGAGGTCGACCTCCAGGAGCGCCGGGGCCACCGTGTAGCCCGCGCCGGAATCGACGGTGGGCCGCGCCGAGACCCGGGCGCCGGCCCGCTCGAACTCCGTGGCCCGATTCTCGTACGCGTCGCGGATCCGCTCGTTGAGCAGGACCGCGCCACCTGACGCGTCGACCCTCGCCCGCAGCGCGTCGACCAGGCGGTCACCACCCGGATCCGACGGGACGAACGCCAGGCCGGGCTTGGTGCACAGCTGACCGCCCGAGTTCGTGAAGGATCCGAACAGCCCTTCGGCGATCTGGTCTCCCCGGGTGGTGGCCGCGTCGGGCAGGATGACGATCGGGTTCACGCTGCCCAGTTCGGCGTACAGGGGAATGGGGTCGGGTCGTTCGTCGATGGCCGCCTGGATGGCGCGGGCGGCGTTGACCGAGCCGGTCAGGGCGGCCGCCCTGATCGCCGGGTGGCGTACGAGCGAGCGGCCGGCCTGCTCCCCGTACACGATGTCGACGACACCCTCGGGCCCACCGAGGTCGCGGACGGCCGATTCGATCGCCGCCGCGGAGGCGTGCGAGGTGAGCGGGTGGGACGGGTGGGCCTTCAGGATGGTCGGACACCCGGCGGCGAGCGCGGCAGCCGTGTCCCCGCCAGCGACCGAGAAGGCAAAGGGGAAGTTGCTGGCCCCGAAGACGGCTACCGGCCCGAGGGGTACGAGCATCCGCCGCAGGTCCGGGCCGCGTCCGAGCGGTGTGTCGGCGGCGTGGTCGATCGTCGCCTCGACGTACGCCCCGTCGCGCAGCACCTCGCCGAACATCCGGAACTGGAGCGCCGAGCGGGTGAGTTCCCCGTCGAGCCGAGCGTGGCTCAGCCCGGTCTCGGCTTCGGCGGCCCCGACCAGATCCGCCCGGCGGGACTCCAGCGACGCGGCGATCGCGTCCAGCAACTCCGCGCGGCCGAGCCTCCCGCGGGCGGTCAGCCACTGGGCGGCGGTCGAGGCCCGATCGGCGACGACCTCCAGCCGAGACTCGTCGGTCTCGGTGAGGTCCGTCGCGCGACGCGTTCCGTCGCGCGGATCGACAGTGTTGACGACGTTCACAGCAGTCCTCTTCTCGCCAGGTTGCCCATCAGATCGCGGACGCCGAAGTTCCAGGGCTCGCACTCTTCGGCGTGCCGTACCCGGTTGACCAGGGTGCCGAGCGGGGGGCAGCTGATCCGCACCACGTCGTCGACCTTGTGGGTGAAACCCTCACCGGGGCGATCCCGGTCCTGGATGGGCGCGAACATGGTGCCGAGCATCAGGGCGGCACCATCGGGGTAGTGGTGGTGCGGTCCGATCAACTGCCGGACCAGTTCCTCCGGGTCACGCGACATCTGGGTCATCTCCGAGACCGCCTCCAGGTGGAAGCCGTCCACGCCGCTGACCTCCAGGCGGACCTCGAGGTCGCGGACCCGGTCCAGGTCGAACCAGTCGTCGAAGAGCCGGATCAGGGGGCCGAGGGCGCAGGAGGCGTTGTTGTCCTTCGCCAGGGGAAGCAGGAGCGCCGAACGGCCCTCGATGTCGCGCAGGTTCACGTCGTTGCCGAGTGTGGCGCCGACGATCCGACCGCTGGACTGGACGACGAGCGTGACCTCGGGCTCCGGGTTGTTCCAGGTCGACGCGGCGAGCACGCCGACCGGAACGGCGGTGCCGACGGCGGAGAGGACCTGCCCCTTGGTGAAGATCTCCGCGTCCGGGCCGATACCCACTTCCAGGTACTGGCTCCACAGGCCCTCGGCGACCAGCAGGCGCTTGAGCCGCTCCGCCTCCGGTGACCCTGCCTCCAGGCTGTGCAGGTCCACGCCGACGTCGGCGAGCATGCGCTGCCGGATGTCCGCGGCCAGCGCCAGGTCTCCCCGCGCCCGTTCCTCGATCACCCGCTCGATCATGGAGATCGGGAAGGTCACCCCGGCGGCCTTGAGCGCCTGGAGGTCGACCGGGGCGAGCAACCACGGGCGGCCACGGTCTCGGGTCGCGACCCCCGTGTTGGCCAGGATCTCCCCGAAGTCCCCCACCCTCGGCCCGTCGAGCCCGGCCACTGTCGCGGCGGGATCGGGCAGCTCGCAGATGTCGCGGACGGTCGGGAAGCGGTGGCTGATGTCGATCACCGCGCCGTCGCGGACGGTCACCGGCGAGGGCCCTTCGCCGGACGGGTCCCAGATCCGTCCGATGAGAACACTGCCCGCGTCGTCCGGCAACGCCTCGGCGGCAGTACCCACCCAGTCCGCGTCCGCGGCCAGCACTCGGGGCCGCGGCACGGTCATGAGTCGCCCTTGCTACCCATCGCTGCTCCACTGTTACGAGATGACGTCATGGCGATGAAATTGCAACGATCGTAGCGTCATGTGCAACGGTGTCAAGCGATGATTGCGCATCGCGTTATCTACATTGCATAATGCGCAATGACAGCGACGCCGCTGTCCGCCGCGTGAGGGGAGAGACAACCGTGGCGCAATCGATTCGCCGCGCGATCGACCTCATCCGTCGATCCGCGGAGCACCCGCTGTCCCTTACCGAGGCCGCGGACGTGCTCGGCGTCCACAAGTCCACGGCCCTGCGCATCCTGCAGACGCTGGAGTCCGCGCGCTTCGTCCGCCGGACCGGCGCGGGTACCTACGTGCTCGGCAGCGGCCTGATCGAGTTGTCCGAGCTCGCGCTCGGCTCGATGGACCTCCGCCAGCCCGCCGCCGCGCACCTGCGCGCACTGCAACACGAGACCGGCCACACCGTACACCTGGCGCAACTGACCGGCGACGAGATCATCTATATCGACAAGGTGGACAGCCCGGCGTTCGACGCCGTCAAGCTGCCGTCGCGGGTGGGCCGCGCGGTGTCCATCTACGCGAGCGCCGTTGGCAAGACGATCCTGGCCTACCTTCCCCGGCAGGAACGCGACCGTCTGCTCTCCCACGTCGTCTTCGAGCGATTCACCGAGACCACCTTCACCGACCACGCAGCCCTGGAAGCCGAACTCACCCGCATCCACGACTGTGGCTGGGCCGTCGACAACGGCGAGCACGACGCCTACGTGATGTGCGTGGCCGCGCCGATCAGGGATTCGCGGGGGAAGGTCATCGCCGCCGCCTCGATCACGGCGATCGAGGTCATCGCCAACCTCGACCAGCTCAAGAGCAACCTTCCGCTGCTACTGGAGACAGCCGACAAGATTTCTCACGAGCTCGGCTACGCGCCGCCCTCCGTGGCGAGCCCGGACGGTCAGAGCAGGCCCGCGACCTGACCGATCATCGCGCTCTCGGCGTCGACCCGCCGGTGCGGCGGTGGTGCTCGTCGGTCTCCATCTCGATGAAGGCCTGGATCATGCCCCGGTAGATCCGTTCGAGCAGATCCGGATCGGCGCCGGCCTCGATCGCCGCGGTGCGGACCCGGGCCACCACCTGCGCCACCCGCTCCGGCGCACGGACCGCCTGCCCGTCGCTCTTGAGCGGAGCAGCCTGCCGGACCAGCGCCTCCCGCCGGGCGAGCAGTCCGACCAGTTCCCGATCCAGCTCGTCGATCCGAGCGCGGATCTCAGTCAGCGTCGCCGCAGTCTCTGCCACGCCGGAAATCGTCGCACGACGGCAACACGATCAGGCGACCCGTTCACCGGCCGACAGGCCGAATGCCCGTTTTCAACCTAATCTCGACACGTTCATGTTCGCCTCGGAGCGGCAATTACGGAGGGTGACGATGGGCGGAATGCCACGGCGTCAGTTCGTCAGAATCTCCGGGACCGCCGGCGCCACCGGGCTGCTGGGTCTGGTCGGCGCTGATCGGGTGTCGGCTGACGGCGGCCCGGTCCCCCAGCCCTCCCCGCCGACACCCGGTGGCCCGGGTGCCACGGCCTGCCCCACACCCTCGGCCCTGTGCGGTTACCCCACCGACACCGGCGGCAGGTACGACCTGTGGGACCGGGTCCAGGTCTGCGCGGGCACGAAGACCGGTCCACCGTTTCCCCAGTGCCTGCGGACGACTCCCACCTACGTCATCCTCAATGGAGGTTCGGGGTCCAACCACGACTTCCTGCTCGTGCCCAGTTGCCGGATCAGCGGCATCGAGTGTCCGTTCATCACCACCGCCAACGCGCCGGACTACTGGCTGGAGGCGTGGATCAACGCCCAGCCGGGGCAGCCCGGGCACGTTGTCTACCCCCACGTCGGGCTGGGGGTCAACTCGGCGGACCCGGCCATCCGTCAGCAGGACCAGCTGCACATCCACCTGGCCGGCATCCACTCCGGAATCCAGACGCAACTGAACAGCCACGACATTGCGATCAGCAACAACCCCTCGCGGTGGCGAAACCAGATCGTGCCGATCTGGGGCCTGACCAGCACGGGCCAGCCCGCTCCGCGCTCGTACCGCGTGCTGCACGTCGCGAACCTGAACGGGAACCTCTTCCGGCTCCTGCTGGACAACGTGGTGCGTCCGACCGGGACCACCATGGCGGCGCAGATCCTGGCCGTGACCCCCCGCCTGGTCGGCAGCGGCGGATTCTATGTTCTGAACAGCGAGCCCGGCCTGCCCGTCCCGCCCGGCCAACCCGGCGGTACGGGCACCGTCGACTTCCTGCTCGCGTACGCCTGAGCAGTCCGCTCAGGCAAGCAGCGCCATCCGGTCGACGATGGAGTCGCGCAACTCCGGCGGCCACGGGAACAGCGGCGCCGCCACCTGGAGCTGGGCGAATCCGTGCAGCCCGACCCAGAGCGCCGCCGCGTCGCGGAACGGGTCCGCGCTTGTCGATCGTCCCGCCGTGACGCAGTCGGCGAGCGTACGCCGGAAGATCTCGAAGGCTCCCATACCGAGCACGCTGAGCTCGTCCGCCATGGCCGGGGACCGGTCCAGGGCCTGCGCGGCGTTCCAGGCGGCGCCGAACATCATCCGGTACTGGTGGGGTCGGCCTTCGGCGAAGGTCAGGTAGGCGGTGCAGATGGCGCGTAGGCGCTCGACCGGATCCGCGTCATCCGGCGCGCTCAGCTCCCGTTCGAGGATGCCGAACGCACGTTGCGCGACCGCCAGCAGGATGGAGTCCAGGTCCGGAAAGTGCGGATAGATCGACGGCGCGGAGATGCCGGCCTGTCGGGCGATCCCCCGCAGGGTGACGTTCTGCCCGTCGCCGTCCTCGAGCAGCGTCATCGCGGCGTCGACGATCTCGTCGCGCAGCTGGGCGCCTTCGCCGCGCCTGTTGCGGGCCCGCGTTCTCGGTGTGGTCACCTCGCTGACTTTACAGGTGTTAGTCGAGCGCGTAAGTTAACGACTGTAAGTTCACGGTCGTTTTCTCAGGATGGAGCATCCCATGACAGCAGTGACCGCTACCCGGGCCGACAGCGCCGCCCCCTCCCACCACGCCGACCTCGTCGGGCGAGGGCTGGCAGCCCTGGCGTCCCTCGCCACCGGCGTCGCATTCGTCAACGGCGTGCTGCTGACCCTCAGCGCGAGCGACGACCGCCTGTTCATCGAAGGCTGGCGAGTCTCCAGCTTCGGCATCTTCGCCGCGCTGTTCGCCCTGCTCGCGGTCAGGCCGCGGCAGGCGGCAGGTGTCTGGGAGATCGTGCTCGCCGGCAAGGCCGCGCTCGTCGTGTTCGGCGCGCTGATCGGAGACGTTCCCGAAGCCCGACTGTCGGCAGTCATCGACTTCGGACTCGTCGCCGTCGTCGCGGCTGCCTACGTGCTCTGCCGCGGCTGGTTGGCGTGGCGTCCCACGACCACCAACCCGACCCGATGACGGAGACCACGATGCCCTCCACCTCACCAACCCGGCGCGCGGACCGAACCGTCGTCATCTCGATCTGGGCGGTCCCGGTCCTGGTCGTCGGCCAGTTCGCCATGCTGGCGATCGTCCCGGTCACCCTCGCGCTGATGGTCAGCCTGCGGCGCGCCCACCTCCGCGGGCTACGCCGCTGGACCATCGCTCTTGCCACCGCGTACGCCACCCCGCTGATCCTCTGGGCCATCGGGCCCGACCGCGCCCCGAGCCTGTCCAAGGACATGCACCCGGTCTTCGCCGCGCTGATCGTGGTGGCCGCGCTGGCCGCCGCCACCGCCTTCCACCTCGGCCGCCGGCGTCCGAGTGGGCCCAACGGGTCACCGAGCGAGCGGCAGCACCTCCGGCCCACGCCGTGACCGCTTCTCCCCCGGCAGGTGCGCACAGCGACGGGTCGCCCGTCGCCGTCAACCGACGGCGGCGGGCGACCCTCGCGCTCAGTATCGAGGGAACGAGTCAGCGCAGCGGCAGTGTGGCCAACGCCAGGTTGGGGTCGACGCCAGTGGTGTACGCGGCACTGAGCACGTAGACGGTGCGACCGCGCACGGCCACCGAGGTCGGGTTCTGCAACCCGTCGGCGGCGGTCATCAGCGTCCGGGAACGACCCGCCGCGTCGATGCTCACCACCGTGTTCGGTCCGTTCAGCGTGGCAATGATCTGTTCGTCACCGACGCCGGCGAAGTCGAAGTCGTCGATGCCGACCAGACCGGTCGCCGCCACCCGGACCGGCCCTGGTCGGCCGTGCCGCACCGGAATGCGCAACAGCGTGCCGTGGTCGAGGTTCGTCGCCCAGATCGCGTCGGCGCGTACCTTGATGCCGTTGGCGCCGAGGAACCCCGCCGCGGCGAGTTGTGGTGCCGAGGACCAGACCTCGGCACGACCGCCCTCCAGGGGAACCGTCGAGATCGTGCCGAGCACTGAGTCGGTGAGGTAGAACCTCCTTGTCCGCGCGTCGAACGCCAGGCCGTTGGGGAGCCCGTCGGCCGGCAGGGCCGCGATGCGGTGCGGGGCCCCGCCGGGGCGGAGTCGGTACAGCCCCGTGCTGTCGGCCTCGCCGCTCGCGTAGAGGAAGTAGACGGTGCCGTCACTCATTCGGACGATGCCCGTGGTGAGCGCGAAGGCGAGCACCGGCGTGTTGACGCCGCCATCGGCGGGGGCCGGCAGGGTTGCCAGGATCCGCGTGCCGCCGGACGGGGTGACCGCCGCGACCTGTCGGGCGGCCGCGAAGGTGACGTAGGCGGTGCCGTTCGGGCCGAGCGCGATGTTCTCCGGCAGTTGCCCCGCTGCCAGGTCGAAGTGGACCGCGATCCGCGAGGGCACCGGCGCCGCCGACGCTCGGGGCGGCCCGACGGTGCGGGCTGGCGCGGTAGTGGCCGGTGCGGCGTTCGACGGTACGACAGTCACGAGGCCGATCCCCGCCGCGGCGACCGCGACGGCAACTGTCATCGTTCTCTTGCGCATTTCTGTCCTCACTCACTGCGTTGTCGGTGGGCTTGCAAAGGGCGCGACGGGTCCGGCGCTCCGTGCGGAGCACCTCGTGTCGAGCCGATGGGACGGGCGCTATTCGCGCGTGACGAGCGGCTGCGACTCCGCGGCACGGGCGGTGACGGCGCCGTGCACGAGCAACGTCATCGCCGCGTGAGATGCCGAGCCGGGTTCAGTGGTGGCGACGACGACGGTCTGACCGTCCTCGGTACGAAGGGTCTGCTGTGTCACGTCCATCGCGCCGACCAGTGGGTGACGCATCTGGTAGACGGTGTCGCCGCCGGCCTTCACCCGGTGGTCGGCCCACATGACGGCGAACTCCGGGCTCCGCACCGTCAACTCGCCGACAAGCGCGGCCATCAGCGGGTCGTCCGGGTGCTGCCCGGAGGCCATCCGCAGCGTCGCCACCACGGCGCGGGCCTTGGCCGGCCAGTCCGCGTACAGATCGCGGGTGTGCGAGTCCAGGAACACCAGCCGCGCCATGTTCGGGTGCTGGTCCGGCCGCTCCGGGATCTCCGGGGTCAGGTGGCCGGCGAACAGGGCGTGACCGGCGGTGTTCCAGGCCAGCACGTCGGCGCGGCGACCGAGCACCACAACGGGTACGTCACCGAGTGTCGCGACGAGCTGACGTACCGCCGGACTCACCCGCTCCGGGGCCGGGCGACGGACGGCGGGCCGACGGCGCGTCCCGACCGCCAGCTCGTTCAGATGGCGGCGTTCCGCGTCGTCGAGTCGCAGTGCCCGGGCAAGCGCGTCGAGCACCTCGGGTGAGGCGTTGACGGCCTGGCCCTGCTCCAACCGGGTGTAGTACGAGACGCTCACCCCGGCCAGCAGGGCCAACTCCTCCCGACGCAGCCCGCGAACGCGGCGCCGCTCACCGTACGTCGTCACGCCCGTCTCCTCCGGCCGCAGCTGGGAGCGCCGGGCCTGGAGGAAGTCGCCGAGCTGTCCTCTCGCGTTCATGACTGGAAGTATTGCCAGCCCGGCCTGCCACAACCACTCCCTGCCAGGGGTAGGCACCGGACGATCAGGCACCCCATCCCGGGTCGAGGCGACCCGGGATCAGCGGGCGACTGCGCTTGCGCTGGTGACGCCGGCCCGAAGGCCCTGATCGATGAAGTTGACCAACCAGGTGAAGCTCTCGTCGACGGAGGCGTCGATCTGGAAGCCACCGGCCGCCTCCAGGGTGGCGAACCCGTGCACGACGCTGCGCAGCGTCCGCATGGCGTGGATCTCCTGGCCGGGGTCCAGTCCGTACCCGCTCAGCATGGCCGCCCAGGAGGCGAGCACCCGTTCGCTGGCCGGGACGAACGGATCGTCGGTGCCGGTCGGGCGGGCCGCGTTGGCTGCCGCGTACCGGCCGGGGTGTTCCCGCACGTACGTCCGCATCGCCTGCGCGCCAGCGGCGAGGGCGTCGCTGCCGGAGCGGCCCTGAATGGCGTCGCGGATGGTGTCGCCGGCCTCGGCCATGGCCAGGATGGCGATCCGGTGCGCCAGGTCGGCCTGACTGGCAACGTGCTTGTAGAGCGAGGGGGTCTTGATCCCGAGCCGTTCGGCGAGCAGGCCCATGCTGAGGTTGTCGAAGCCGACCTCGTCGACGAGCGCGGCTGCGGCCTCGGTGACTGATGCCGGGGTGAGCCGCGCCTTAGGCACTTGCCAACGTCCGGGTGAGGAAGGGCAGGGCGAGGGCGAGGACCTCGTCGGGCGTCTGGGTGTGCGGGTAGTGACCCGCGCCCTCGATCACGGCCAGTTCGCCGAGCCCGCGCGGCAGGTCGGCGATGATCCGCTCACCCTCGGCCCGCGGGTCGGCCCAGTCGGGATCGGCGCTGCCCTGAATCACCAGGACCGGGCAGGTGACGTTCGGCAGTTGCCGCCCGGCGTCGGCAGGGCTGGTCTTGGCCATGGCCTGGAGAACCTTCAGCCGACCCGGCTCACTCATCTTCGCCTCGATGCGCGCCAGCTCGCTGTCCCAGTCGGCGGGCTTGGTGGGGAACGCCACGTCCAGGTACTTCTTCCAGTTCGCCAGGCTGCCCCGCATGAGCACCTGCGCCAGTTGGAGGTAACCGGCCCGGAAGCGCTTCACGCGGACCAACCCACCGAGGTCGACGGATTGCGCACGGGTGAACGGTGCCAGTTCGATGACGCCGTTGATCAGGTCGGGCGCGGTGGCGGCGGCGATGGTCGCGGCACCGCCGCTGATCGACTGGCCGACGATCACGGCCGGGCCGCCGAGGTGACGCACGACGGCGACGAGGTCGCTCGCGATGTCGGTGCGGCTGTAGCCGTCCCAGCCGAGGCTGGAGTCGCCGCAGCCGCGGATGTCGACGTTGGCGACCCGGTATCCGGCGGCGGCCAGGGCCGGCGCGACGAACCGGTAGGAGTGTCGGCTGTCGCCCATGCCGTGCGCGAGGACGACGAGTGGGCCCTGCCCGGTCACCTCGTAGGCGAGGGTGTTGCCGGCGATGCCCAGGTTCTCGATCATGACGCCCTCCAGTGCAGCTAATGCGATTAGCTAGAGGCTAACCGCATTAGCTGCAAGTGGCAAACGCCGGCGCCGCTAGTTGCCCTCGCCCAGCCCGAGCTGGGGGTAGAGGGCGTCGGGGGCGGCGATCGCTTGGGGCGGCCGAGCGACAGTGACCGTCGCACCGAAGTCGCTGTAGCGCAGCGACGCGTTCGGCAGCCCGCCAGCCTGCGGCATCAGGAAGCTGACCAGCCGACCCTCGGTGTCCAGGGAAGCCCGGAAGGCGTGCCGGCGCGCGCTGTCCGGGAAGACGCCGTCGGGGCCGGGACGGAAGCTGATCCCGTTACCGGGGACGATCCGCGTCGCGTCGACCGTCCCGGAGATCCGCAGGCCCTCCGCTCGTGCGGTGACGATCGCGTCGATGAGGCGGCCCGAGCCGCCGGAGTCGTTCTTGCCCGGCGCGAAGCTCAGGGCGAAGTCCGACGGCACCCGGGCCGGGTCGAGGAGCATCCATCCGTCGCCGATGCCGCGGAACAGGTCGGACTTCAGATAGACGTCATCGTCGATCATCCGGATCTCGATGTCCCCATCCGGTGCCGACGTCTTCGCGTCCATGCGCTTGTGGACGTTGTCGGTGCGCGACAGCGACGTGATCTGGCTGGCGATGTCGACGTCGCTGCGATAGCTCGTCTGATTGACGAACGCCGTTCCCGCCCGCAGCAGGCCGACCGCCTCGGCCGTCGCGGTGGCATCGGTGCTGGCGGCCGACACCGTGGCAGGCTCAGGCCCGGATTCACTCTTGGTCGGCGCGCCAACCGAACAGCCCAGCAGGAGCAGGCCCGCAGAAATGCCGGCCAGTGTGGCTCGACGTGTCATGGCCATCACGGTAGGCCGCCTGAGCAAGGTCGGATCAGCCGTATAGTGCCGCGATGGAAACGGACACGGTACGGCGGGCCTACACGTCCGTCGCGGCGCTCTACATCGAGCTGTTCGGCACGGGTCAGCAGGTGGAGGCCGACGACTTCGACCTCATCGGACGCCACCTGGCGAGCCGTTCCGGCCGGGTGCTCGATCTGGGGTGCGGGCCTGGCCACCTCACCGGCCGCCTTCGCGAGATGGGCGTCGACGTGGTGGGGATCGACCTGGTCCCCGAGTTCATCGCCCATGCGCGCGCGGCCCACCCGGGCGTCGAGTTCCAGCTCGGCTCGATGCAACGCCTCGACACCGCCGACGAGTCGATCGACGGCATCCTGGCCTGGTACTCGCTGATCCACCTTCCGCCGTCGGAGCTCGACGACGTGCTCAGAGAGTTCCGGCGGGTACTGGTCCCGGCCGGACGCTTCGTTCTGGGCGCCTTCGACGCCGAGGAGGTCGGCGCGTTCGATCACAAGGTCCTGACCGCGTACCGCTGGCCCCCCGACGAGATCTCCGCGCGTCTTGCCCGGGCCGGATTCCGGGAGGTCGAACGCCTCCGGCGGCCCGGCACCGAGGAGCACCGCCCCCTTGTCGCCATCGCGGCGATCGCGGTGTGAGCACGCCGAGGGCCGGCCTCCCGTCGCGGGAGACCGGCCCTCGTCACCTGGGCACCCGCGTGAGGCGGGCGTCCGGTACGGCGACAGTGCTCAGGCGCTGAGCTTCCCGGCGATCCTGACGACCCGCTCGGCCATGTGGTCGAGGGCAGCGAACTGCGCGTCGCCCAGCGGGGCGTCGTTGCTTCCGCCGGTGACGTGCGAGACGCCGTACGGGTTGCCGTCGGCGAACTTCAGCGGGTCGGTGTAGCCCGGGGCGACGACCAGACCGCCGAAGTGGTGGACGGTGTTGTAGAGCGCGAGAAGGGTCGACTCCTGGCCGCCGTGCGCGGTCATGGATGCGGTGAAGCCGGCGTACACCTTGTCAGCGAGCAGCCCCTGCGCCCACTGCGGGCCGAGGGTGTCGAGGAACTGCTTGAGCTGGCTGGCGACGTTGCCGTAACGGGTGGGCGTGCCGAAAAGGACGGCGTCCGCCCAGACGACGTCGTCGGCGGTCGCCTTCGGCTCGTTCCTCGTGGCGTCGAAGTGCTGGCTCCAGGCGGCGTTGGAGGCGATGGCCTCTGCCGGGGCGAGCGGCGCCCCAACGTCCTGACCGCGCCCACCCGCGTGACGGCGCACACCACCGGAGAACAAGGCGCGGACCGCGGCCGTCCGGCCGATGAGACGCGAGGATGCCGCCCCCTACGATGAGGCGATGGACCGCGCTGGGGCGCCACCGGCGACGCGGTACCACCTGCTCGGGCCGGTCGAGGTGCGATCGGCCCGCGGGGAACGGCTGGCTCTCGGCACGCCGATGCAGATCCGCCTCCTGGCCATCCTGATGTCGCAGCCGGGCACCGGGTGGACCATCGACCACCTCGTCGACGAGCTGTGGCACGGGCGCCCGCCGAAGACCGCTGCCGGCAACGTGAAGACCTATGTCTGGGCGTTACGCCGGGCGTTGCGCTTCCCCGGCTTTCCCGACCCCGCCATCCTCGTCGGGCCCACCGGCTACCACCTCGCCCTCGACGGGCTGACGATGGACAGCATGGCCTTCGACGACCTGGCCCAGCGCGGGTACTCCGCGCTGCGGCAGGGTCACTGGTCAGCCGCCCAGGAGTCGTTCGAGGCGGCGTTGGCGCTCTGGCGTGGGGAACCGTTCGCCGGCCTCCCGGGGTGGGGCGTGTTGCGCTCCGCCCGGGCGCGGCTTGAGGAGCAGCGGTCGAGCCTGGTGGAAGAGGTCGTGGAGCTCCAGCTGCGCGCCGGACGGCAGCACGAGCTGATCGAACCGCTACGCCGCCAGGTCGACACCGATCCGTTGCGCGAGCGCCCCTGGGGGCAACTGATGGTGGCCCTGGCGCGGGCGGGCCGACGCGCCGACGCGCTGGCGACGTACCGGCAGCTCCGCCAACTCCTCGCCAACGAAGTGGGAGTCGAGCCTGGCCCCGATCTCCAGCTCCTGCACACCCGCATCCTGCGGGCCGAGCCGGAGTTGTTGACGTCCGAGGCGCGGTCACCGGAAAGAGGCCCGGCACGGGTGGCGCCCCGGCAGCTGCCGGCCCCACCGACGTTGTTCACCGGCCGGGCCGAGGAGCTGGACCGACTCACCGCGCTGCTGCTCGGTGACCCCGACTCGGCCCGCACCGTCGTCATCACCGGCACCGGCGGCGTCGGAAAGACCTGGCTGACCCTTCGCTGGGCGCACGACAACCTGCACCACTTTCCCGACGGGCAGCTCCACGTCGACCTGGGTGGATTCGGCACCGCGACGCAGGCGGCGTCACCCTCGGCCGTCGTCGTGCGCTCGCTCCTACCCGCCCTGGGTGTGAGGCCGCTGGAGATCCCCGCCGAGCCGGCAGCCCAGTTCGCCCTGTACCGGAGCCTGACCGCGGACCGGCGGCTGCTCGTACTGCTCGACAACGCCCGCGACGCGGAACAGGTGCGGCCACTGCTTCCCGGGTCGCCCCGCTGCGGTGTGCTCGTGACGAGTCGTCACACCCTGCCCGGCCTGGTCGCCGCCGAGGGCGCCCATCCCCTCGCGCTGGACCTGCCCAGCGACAACGAAGCCCGGCAGCTGCTCGTCCGCCGGCTCGGTGCGCAGCGGGCCGCCGCCCAGCCGGCAGCGATCGACGAGCTGATCAGCCGTACCGCTCGGTTGCCCCTGGCCCTGTCCATCGTGGCCGCGCGAGCCGCCGCCCACCCCACGTTTCCACTCCAGGCCATCGCCGACGACCTGGCGGCGAGTCGGGGCGGGCTCGCCGCCCTGGCCACCGACGACGACGCCACCGACGTGCGGACCGTGCTGTCATGGTCGTACCGACTGCTCGGCGCGGACGCGGCCCGGCTGTTCCGGCAGATCAGCCTGCACCCCGCCGCAGATGTCGGCGCAGCGGCGGCAGCCAGCCTCGCCGGAGCGCCACCACACCTGATCCGGCCGGCGCTCGACGAGTTGACCCGGGCGAACCTGCTGGCCGAGGAGTCCCCCAACCGCTTCCGCTGTCACGACCTGCTCCGGGCGTACGGGGAGGAGTTGACCTCAGAGCTCGACTGCCCGGCCGACCGTAGCGCCATCCGCAGGCGCCTGCTCGACTACTACCTGCGCGTCGCCCGTGACGCGGCGACACGTGTCGACACCGGTTGGCAGCCGCTCGACCCGCCGCCCCTGCCCCCCGACGCCTCACCGTCGGCGTTCGCCGACCACCGGGCCGCGCTGGCCTGGTTCGCCATCGAGCAGCGGGTGCTACTGGCCGCCGTCGACGACGCGGTCGCGCACGGCTTCGACGCCCACGCCGGTCACCTCGCCCAGGCCCTCACTCCCCTGCTCTGCCGGCTCTCACAGTGGCACGACCTGGCCGCCGTACAGGCCAACGCGATCACCGCCGCGCACCGCCGCGCAGATCCACGGGCCGAGGCGCTGGCCCACCGGGACCTGGCGCTGGCGCACATCCAGCACCGCCGGTTCGACGCGGCTCACCATCACCTTCGGAGCGCGATGGCACGGTACGACCAGGCCGGCGACCGCCCCGGGCAAGCCAGTGCACACCTGCACCTCGCCTGGCTCGCCGACATCGAGGACGACGCGGGCGCGGCACTGCCGCATGCCAGGCAGGCGCTGGCGTTGGCCAGCAGCACCGACGACCGGCGCGGCGCGGCGGCGGCGCTGAACGCGCTCGGCTGGAGCCACGCGCGGCTGAACGAGCACGACCGCGCCATCACCTACTGCGAGCAGGCACTCACGCTCTACGAGGAGGCCGAGGACCGGCTCGGCGCGGCCCACACCTGGGACAGCCTCGGTTTCGCCTACCAGGGCCTCGGGACACATTTCACCGCGGCGGACTGCTACCGGCGCGCGCTGGCGCTCTATTCCGACCTTCAGGACCAGTGCGGGAGGGCGGACACACTCGTCCACCTCGGCGAAGCCCAGGAGGCGATGGGCGACCACGACGCCGCGGTCGACCTGTGGCGGCAGGCGTTGGCGATCCTCGACCGGGTCGGTCATCCGCAGGCCAAGGCTCTGTCCGAACGACTTGCGGCGTACCTGTGAAAGCTCTGCGCCGACCGCCCCCGGACCGGCATGGATCAGACGTGGACCGGGCACCGGCAGGCTCGACGAATGCTGATCACGAAGAGAACAGCCCGCTGGCATCCCAGCGGGGGCGACAGTCGACGCCGACGGCTCCTCGGCGGCCTCTCGGCCGTCGTCGCGATCCTCGTCGCCCTATCGCTGAACGCCCCACCATCGCTCGCGGGCACCACGCCGACGGCCGGCGGCACCGTGCCGGTCACCGCGGACACCACCGGCGGTTGGAACGGTCGGATCGACTGGCAGGCGTGCCCGGAACAGCCCGACGATCCGGCTACACGATGCGGCACCCTCCGCCTACCGGCGGACTGGGCCCGACCGGGAGGAGAGACGTTCCCACTGGCGCTGGCCCGGCGCCCCGCCACCGACCAGGCGAACCGCATCGGCGTCCTGGTCTTCAACCCCGGCGGGCCGGGCCTGTCCGGGGTGGACGTGGCGCTGACGGCCGCCAGTCAGCTCGGGCCGGACGTGCTGCGCCGCTTCGACATCGTGGGCTTCGACCCTCGGGGCACGGTCCGCAGCACACCGGTGCGCTGCTCATCGGCGCTGCTGGCCCGGCAGCCCTCCCTGACGCCCGCGAATTCGGCCGAGTTCGAGCGACTCCGTACCTTCAACCGTCAGTTGCGTGACGACTGCCGCGCCCACAGTGGCCCGCTGTTCGACAACATCGACAGTGTCAGCGTCGCGCGTGACACGGACGCCATCCGGGCCGCGCTCGGCGAGCGGCAGCTCAGCTTCTACCAGTGGTCCTACGGCACGCTCATCGGGCAGTCTTACGCCGAACTGTTTCCCGACCGCGTCCGCGCACTGGTCATGGACAGCGTGATGGACCACAGCCAGGGGGTCGGGGAGTACTTCCGCAGCGGGGCTGCCAGTAACGAGGCCCTGTTCGGCGAGTTCGTGACCTGGTGCGAGCGGAGCCCTCGCTGCGCGCTACACGGACGCGACGTGCCGGCGCTTTACGATCGGCTGATGCGCCGTGCTGACGCCGGCACGCTCGTCGACGCGGCCACCGGCGCCGGGCTGACCTGGTTCGATTTTGGGTTCGCGACGGTCGTCAACTTCTTCGACGCGACCTGGGCCGACCTCGCGAACATGCTGCTCGCGCTGGAGCGGGGTGAAGTCGCCGATCCTTCACTCGCGTCTCCCCTGGCACTCAACAGCGACGAGGACCTGACCGAGTACGCGCTACCGGCGTTCTGCCAGGACTGGTCGCTACCCGTGGACGGGTTCGACGAGTGGAAGCGGTATCTCGAACTGTCCCGCGCCGCGGCACCGCACCTGCGGGCCTCCCCGTTGGCCGTCCGCTTCGCCGCGATCTGCCTGGGCTGGACCGCGAACAACCCGCAACACCGGCTGCGGGTCCGGACGAGTGTGCCGCTGATGGTGCTCAACGGGCGGTACGACCCGGCCACCCCGTACGACGGGGCCCTGCGGGTGGTGCGCCAGCTCGGCAGCCGGGGGTACCTCCTCACCTACGAGGGGTCGGGCCACGCCAGCTACCCACGCACCGAGTGCACCCGCCGTCAGGTGGAGCGGTACCTCATCACCAGAACCACGCCCCCGATCGGCGCGAGCTGCCCGGCCGCCCCGGTCTGACGGGTCGATGCTGGCACGGTGACGCCCCAGCTCACCGCGGACATCGCCCTTTGCTGGCCAACAGGCGGGGTGGCCGGCGACCTCGCGTCGTCGGCCCACCGTCAGCTGCCCGTCCGAGCCGTCAGCTCACGCCCCGGACCGCCTCGATGATGGTTTCGGCGACCTCGGCCGGCCGGGCCACCGCCATCGCGTGCGAACCGCCGACGACCTCGCGCTGCCCCCGGGGGTTGGCCCGCTCGGCCATGAAACGGTGCGCCTCGGCGGGGATGTTCTTGTCCGCGTCGCCGAACACGAACCAACTGGGCAGCGATCGCCAGGCAGCGTCGCCGTTGAGCTTGTCGCCCAGGCCCTGCTCGGTGATCGGACGCTGGGTCCGGGCCATCAGCGCGGCCACATCGTCCGACGAGTCCGCGCAGAACTGCGCGTGATACTGGTCCTGGCCGATGGCTACCTCGTTGCCACCTGTCGACACCGGATACTTCACGAGCGTGTCGGCGAGGGTGCTGCCGGAAAACTTGGCGGACAGCGACAACGCCGACTCGCCGGTGTCCGGGGCGAAGGCGTTGACGTACACGAGGGCCCGCACCGACGTGTTGCCGGCCGCGGCCTGGGTGATCACCATGCCGCCGTAGGAGTGGCCGACGAGGACGACCGGCCCGCCGATCCCACCCACGACGTCCCGCAGGTACGCGGCGTCGCCCGCGACGCTCCGCAGCGGGTTCGCGACGGCCACCGAGTCGTACGCGGCGCCCAGCCGCTCGATCACGCCGTTCCAGCTCGCCGATTCGGCGAAAGCGCCGTGCACGAGCACGATGGTGGGCTGTGGATCAGGCATGACAGGTGCCCCCTCACTCCGTGAAGCTCTTCACCGCCAGGTCGCACTGGTACGCCTGGATACCCGTTACGCGAGGGTGAAACGTTCGGTTCCGACGGCGTCGCGGGACGCATCCAGCGGGGTCGACACGCTCTCCCACGCACCCCTATAGTGGGTTCCATTATGGGACTTACTACGTTCTGGCGGTGGTGGGTCGCCGGCACGACCAGCCAGCTCGGCTCGGCGGTCGGCGCGGTGGCGCTACCTCTCACCGCGCTCACAGTGCTCGACGCATCAGCGTTCGAGATGGGTCTGATCACGGCGGCGAGCTACCTGGCGTACCTGCTGATCAGCCTGCCGGCGGGCGTGATCGTGCAGCGGGTGCCGCTGCGCGGCATGCAGGTCGCCCTTGATCTGGTCCGGGCCCTCGCCATCGCGTCGGTCCCGGTGGCCTGGTGGTTCGACATGCTGACAGTGGCCCAACTGATCGCCGTCGCCCTGGTGGTGAGCTTCGCCAACGTGCTGTTCGACGTGGCGAACCAGACGTTCCTGCCGGAGATCGTGCCCGCCGCGCAGTTGCAGGCTCGCAACAGCCTCACCTCGGGCACGCACGCCGCCACCGCGCTGGGCGGGCCGTCCCTGGGCGGCCTCGCGGTGCAGGTGCTGGGTGCGGTGCCGACGCTGTTCGTGGACGCCGTCAGCTACCTACTCTCCGCCGTGTTGCTGCGCACCCTGCCGGCCCGGCGGGTGCAGCGACCGGCCGAGCGGCCGCCGATGGTCACGATGATCCGTGAGGGCTGGCACTTCGTGCTCCGGCACCCGATCATCGGACCGGCCATGTGGGACGCCACCGCGACGAACTTCGTCAGCGGGGCGATGCTTGCCCTGTTCCCGTTCTACCTGGTGCGCGAGCTGCACGCATCGCCGTTCATGGTCGGGCTGCTGCTCGCCGCCGACGGCCTCGGCAGCCTCATCGGTGCCGCACTGACGACCCGCTTCACCGACCGGTTCGGCACCGCCCGCGGCCTGATCATCTCGGCCGTCGTCGGCGTGGTCGGCGCGCTCATCATCCCGCTGGGCAGCGGTGACACCGCCTACCTCGCGTTCGCCGTCGGCAACCTCATCCTCGCCAGTTCCACAGTGGTGCTCAGCGTGACCACCCGTACGTACCGGATGCTCGCCAGCCCGCCGGAACTGCTGTCCCGGGTGATCGCCACGGTCAAGTTCGTCTCGTGGGGTGCCATCCCGCTCGGCGGCCTCCTCGCCGGCATCCTGGCCGGGCCGCTCGGCGCCCGTACCACCCTGCTGATCTTCGGGGCGCTCACCGTGCTGTCCCCGATCATCTACCTGTCGACGCCGATCCGCCGGATGCGTGACCTGCCACTCGACCCCATGCCGGCGCCCGCCGAGGCACGGGTGTGACGCGGCCCGGCGCGCTCATCCTCAGTCCACATCGCTCGGCCAGAACATCGACAGGAGGTGTAGCCCGCGGTTTCGCGGGGCAAGAACCCGCGCATGGAGGGAACGGCACGGTGCGAGGGGCACCCGCGCAGCCAACGGCACCGCACCGGTGAGTCGGGTCGGGCCGAGCTGGCGACCCCGCTACCGGCGGCCTCCGTCTGATGCGGCTGAGGCACAGCCTTCCTCCGGTGGCGCTCGGCGCGGCTCTCGGCGCGGCCCTGGGCGCCAACCCCGCCCACGCCGACACCCCGTCGCCGCCGCCTCTCCCCCTGGTGGAGGTCGCCACCTCGTCGAAGGCCATCACGGTTTCGGTGGCCGACGTGGTGGGGGTGCAGCTGACCGTCCCCCTGCCGCTGCCGACAGCCGTCATCCCCCTACCCCTGCCCGTCCCCCTGCCGTCGACGGACCCGCTGCCCCTGCCGTCGGTCGTTCCGGTGCCGACGCCGTCGGCAGAACCCACAGCCGTTCCGTCGAGCCGGCCGACCCGGACGTCGTCCCCGCCGGCCACCGCGGCACCAAGCGCCTCCGCCTCCCCGGCTGCACGCGCTGCCACCCGACAGTCGCCGGCACCGTCGACGGTGTCCCAGGGCAGCGCCGGCGGCACGTCCGATGGCCGGGTGCCGGAGCAGGCGCGTACGCCGACCGCCGTCACCGGGCAGCGACCCACCCCGCCCGCCCGCCCCGCGTCGGGGCCACCGACGTTCGTGCTGGCGCTCGCGTCGGCACCGACAGGTGTCGGCACCGGCGGCACCGATCCACCCACGTCGACGGCCGAAACGCCGCCGCCGACCTCGCCGCTGAGCCCCGGGCTCACCGTCACCGCCGTCGACCTGCGCGCTACCAGCCGCCCCGTGGAGCGGGGCCCTCCCCCGCCCCGACAACTCCTGATCACCCACTCGCGTCCACGACGTTGATCAGGAGAGTTTCATGGAAATCGCCGTTATCTGGATCCCCGCCCACATCGAGCCGTCGGAGCCCGCCGTGGCGAGGTGCCTCAGTCACCTTCGCCGGAACTCCTACCGATTCGCAGGAATCATGCGGGCCTCGTGGGAGACCGTCGAGCAGATGATGATCGACGGCGAGGTCGATGTCGTCGTCATCGCCGACTTCGCCCACCTCCCGCCGGATCGGTCCCCCCGGATCGAGATGGCCAGCGCGACAGGCATCGCCGCGTACGGGGACCACACGGTTCCGGGCACACAGCTCGGCTGACACCACGAAGCGCCCCGTCCTTTATGGACGGGGCGCTTCGTCGATCTGGTATCTCGGTCGCGGAACCCATCCCGACCCTCGCCGCGCGGACCTCCCGGGGTCAGGCGGCGACGGCCGCGCGGACGTCGTCGTCGGCGGCGCGCAGTCGGGCTGCGGCCTCCTCGGCCGTGCAGTTCGCCAGCAGCAGCACGATGGCCGTCTTGGCGTGTCCCCGGGCCGCCTCGAGCGCCCGCGCGGCCGTGTCGAGATCGGTGCCGGCGGCCTCGGCGACGATCCGCCGCGCCCGGTCGACGAGCTTCTCGTTAGTGGCGTTCATGTCCACCATCAGATTGCCGTAGACCTTGCCGAGCCGGGCCATCGCTGTGGTCGAGAGCATGTTGCAGACCAGCTTCTCGGCGGTGCCGGCCTTGAGACGGGTGGAGCCGGTGAGCACTTCGGGGCCGGTGGGCACCTCGATGGCGACGTCGGCGTGCCGGCTGGTCACCGCGTCGGTGTTGCAGGCCACCGAGACGGTTGCCGCCCCGAGCGCGCGGGCGTGATCCAACCCCCCGACCACGTACGGGGTACGGCCGCTGGCGGCGAGCCCGACCACAGTGTCGCGGGCGGTCAGGCCGACCGCGTCGAGGTCGGCGACGGCACGGGTGGGGTCGTCCTCAGCGCCCTCGACGGCGACGCCGAAGGCTCGTGCCCCGCCGGCGAGCAGACCGACGACCCGCTCGGGTGTCGTACCGAAGGTGGGTGGGATCTCGACGGCGTCGAGCATGCCGATCCGGCCGCTGGTGCCCGCGCCGAGGTAGATCAGGCGCCCGCCCTGGCGCAGTGACGCCACGATGACGTCGACGGCTGCGGCGATGTCCGGCACGGCCCGGCGGACGGCGTCGGCGACCGTCTGGTCCTCGTCGTTCATCGCGAGAAGCAACTCGGTGGGAGACATCCGGTCGAGGTCGCTGGTCTTGTCGTTGCGGGTCTCGGTGCCGAGGGTGCTGAGGTCCACGGGGTGCTCGTTCCTCTCGCTGGTGTGCAGTCGCCGGCCGGCGGGGAGAGGTTCTCCGGTCGCCCGGCGGTTCGCCGTCGAGCGTGTCCTCGCGGCGTGCCGCCACGGCCGGGCCGAGGGCGCAGCTACGAACAGTCCCCTATCAGCAGGCTGAAACCACAGCGTAACCAGCCCGGACGGGCAGTGGCAAAAAGTTTCGCGTTACCCTGGGTTAACGTCACTTATTGACAACCGCTGGTTGGGAGCGAGCCGTGCGTCAACTCGACCTCGTCGTGATCGTGCTGTACCTCGTGGTGATCGCCTTCGTCGGACTACGCCTGTCCGGTAAACAGAAGTCCGCCAAGGACTACTTCGTGGGCGAGGGGCGTCTGCCCTGGTGGACCGTGTCGTTCTCCGTGGTCGCCACGGAGACCAGCGTTCTGACCGTGATCAGTGTTCCCGGCGGCGCCTACAGCGGGCAGGGCTTCGGCAACGTCGAGCTGGCCCTGGGCTACGTCATCGGTCGGGTCGTGGTGGCCGCGGTGCTCATCCCGCTCTACAAGCGGGGTGGGTTCGTCAGCGCCTACCAGTACCTGGGTGAGCGGTTCGGCCTGAAAGTCCAGGGCCTGGCGTCGGTGACCTTCGTCTTCACGCGGCTGCTTGCCGAGGGCGTCCGATTGTTCGCCTCGGCCATCCCCATCAAGCTCCTCCTCGACGAGTTCGGGCTGAATGTCGGTTATCAGGCCATCATCATCGTGCTGACGCTCATCACCGTGGTCTACACCTACCTCGGCGGCATCAAGGCGGTCATCTGGACCGATGCCATCCAGATGGGGCTGTACCTGGGCGGGGCGATCCTGGCCGTCGCGGTGCTCAGCCACGCCGTCGGCTTCGACGGCTACTCCCAGGCGCTGGACGCCGGCAAGTTCCAGCTCTTCGACACCAACTTCACCCTCGCGCACGTGCTCACCAGCCCGTTCGCCCTGCCGACCGCGATCATCGGTGGCGCGATCTTCGCGATGGCCAGCCACGGGTCGGACCAGCTGATCGTCCAGCGAATCCTGTCCACCCGCACGCTGCGCGAGGGGCAGAAGGCGATGATCTCCTCGGGCATCTTCGTGGTGATCCAGTTCTCCGCGTTCTCCCTGGTCGGCGCGCTGCTGTGGTCGTACAACAAGGGTCAGACCTTCAAGGAACTCGGCCTGGCCAGCAGCGACAACCTCTACCCGAGCTTCATCCTGCACGCCCTGCCGGTGGGCATCTCGGGTCTGCTGGTGGCCGGCATCCTCGGCGCCGCGATGGGTTCGCTGTCCTCGGCGCTGAACTCGATGTCGAACTCCACCGTCGCCGACTTCATCCACAGCTTCTTCCGCACTGTCCCGTCCGACGACGCGATGCTCCGGCTCGCCCGGGTGATGACCCTGGTCTGGGCGGTGCTGATGGCGATCTTCGCCTGCGCGTTCAGCTCCAGCACCGGAAACGTCTACCTGACCGGTCTGACCATCGCCGGCTACACCTACGGGGCGCTGCTCGGGGCCTTCCTGCTCGGCCGCCTCGTCAAGCGGGCCAACCAGGTCGACGCGGTGATCGCCTTCCTCGTCACCGTGGCAGTGATGACCTACATCGTCCGCTACGTCAAGATCGACGTGACGACGGCGGGGACCACCACGGCCACCGCGATCGCCGCCCAGTGGCTGGTCCCGATCGGCGTCCTGATCACCCTGGTCGTCGGCGCGGTGTCCAGCCGGTTCCACCCGGCCCCGGAGACGCCGTACGACCATGGACGTCGCGACGAGATCGACGACGACGCGGCGGCCACCCCCGCCGGACGGGCGTGAAGGAGCACATGATGCGCGTGATCGGCCTGATGTCCGGAACGTCCTACGACGGCATCGAAGCCGCCGCTGCCGAGTTCGCGCTGAACGGCGACACAGTGCGGATGCGAGAGCTGGGCCGGCTCAGCCACCCGTACTCCCCCGAGCTGCGCACCCGGATCGCCGCGGCCCTGCCGCCCGCGCCGACGAGCACCGAGGCGATCACCATGCTGGACACCGGCATCGGCCAGGCCTTCGCCGAGGCCGGCGTGCGGGCCCTCACGGAACTGTGCGACGGCCGGGCCGACCTGGTCGTCTCGCACGGGCAGACAATGCACCACTGGGTCGAGGCCGGCACGGTTCGGGGCACCCTCCAACTGGGTCAGCCCGCCTGGATCGCGGAGGCCACCGGCCTCCCGGTCGTGTCCGACCTGCGCAGCCGCGACGTCGCCGCCGGCGGCCAGGGCGCCCCCCTCGTCGCACTCTTCGACGCGCTGCTGCTGGGCGGCCTGCCCGGCGTCCCCGCTGCGCTGAACCTGGGCGGCATCGCCAACATCACCGTCGTCGCGCCGGACACGGACCCGCTCGCCTTCGACACCGGACCGGCGAACGCACTCCTCGACGCCGCCGCCCGCCACTTCAGCGGGGGCACCGAGGAGTACGACCGGGACGGGCGCGGGGCGGCTGCCGGGCGGGTGAACCCGGACCTGCTGCGGCGGCTGCTCGACGAGCCGTACTACCGGCTGCCCGGCCCGAAGAGCACCGGGAAGGAGCTGTTCCACACTCCCTACCTGCTCGCCGCCCTCGCCGACGCGCCCACGCCGGACCCGCAAGACGTGTTGGCCACGCTCACCCGACTGACGGCGGTCACGGTGGCCGGCGCCTGCCGCGACCACGGCGTCACCCGGCTCGTCGTCTCCGGCGGCGGCGCCCACAATCCCACACTGATGCGCATGATCGCCGACGAGCTGCCCGGCGTCCAGCTGTCCTCCAGTGACGACCTGGGCATCGAGTCGGACGCCAAGGAGGCACTGGCCTTCGCGCTGCTGGGCTACCTGAGCGTGCACGGCCTGCCGGGCACCCTGCCGTCGGGCACCGGGGCGCGGCACGCCTCGGTCCTCGGCAGCATCACCCCCGGCCGGCAGCCGCTGCGGCTGCCGGCTCCGGCCAGCACCGCCCCCGCCCGGTTGCTTGTCGTCGCGTCTCCGGTGGCCGACTGACCATCCCTTCTCGGAGGATCCGCCCATGAGCACCGTCGTACCCGTGCCGCCGCCCAGCGCGGCCGGCGCCCGCGCCCGCGAGGTGGCCGAGCTGCTGCGCGCACACCTCGACGATCCGAGCCGGGCCAGCGCCGAGCTGCCCCGGAGGCTGGCCGCGGCGCACGACGCCTCGCCGTACCTGTTCGAGCCGCAGGCAGTGGTTCGCGCCGCCTCGGCCGCCGAGGTCGGGGCGCTGATGGCCGGCGCCCGGGAGGCCGGAGTGCCGCTGACCCTGCGCGGCGGCGGCACCAGCCTCGCCGGGCAGGCTGGCGGCGCCGGCGTGCTCGTCGACGTCCGCACCGACTGGCGGCACGCCGAGGTCCTCGACGACGGCCGCCGCATCCGGCTCCAGCCGGGCCTGACGATCCGGCAGGCCAACGCCCGGCTGGCCCGCTACCGGCGCCGGCTCGGCCCGGACCCGGCCAGCGAGGCCGCCTGCACTGTCGGTGGCATGGTGGCGAACAACTCCAGTGGAATGACCTGCGGCACCACCGACAACGCGTACCGCACCATGGAGTCGCTGCGCTTCGTGCTCCCGTCCGGCACCGTCGTCGACTCCGGCGCCCGCGACGCCGACGACCGGCTCCGGGTCGACGAGCCCGAACTGCACGCCGGGCTGCTGCGACTGCGCGACCGGGTCCGATCGACGCCGGGGTCGCGCGCCACCATCGAGCGGCTGTTCGCGATGAAGAACACCATGGGGTACGGACTGAACTCACTGCTCGACCACAGCAGCCCGGTCGAGATGCTCGCCCACCTGATGATCGGCAGCGAGGGCACACTCGGCTTCGTGGCCGAGGCCGTCTTCCGTACCGTCGAAATCCACGACCACGCCGCCACCGGCCTGCTGATCCTGCCCGGTCTCACCGACGCCACCGACGCCCTGCCGGCCCTGCTCGCCGCCGGCGCCCGTACCGCCGAACTGCTCGACGCGGCCGCGCTGCGGGTCAGTCAGCGCGACCCGGGCGCGAGCCCGGCCCTGCGCGGGCTGACGGTCGCCGGCCACGCCGCACTGCTTGTCGAGTTCGCCGAGGACAGCGCGGAACGGCTCGCCGCGACGCTTGCCGACGCCCGGCCCGTGCTCGACCGGCTGCCGGCCGTCACCGGCACCGACCTCACCCGCGACGCGCGCGAACGGGCCAACCTCTGGCACCTGCGCAAGGGCCTCTACACGGCGGTCGCCGGGGCCCGCCCACCCGGCACCACCGCCCTGCTGGAGGACGTCGCGGTGCCGATGCCGCGCCTGACCGGCACCTGCGACGGGCTGATCCGCCTGTTCGACAGGCACGGCTACCCGGACGCGGTGATCTTCGGACACGCCCGCGACGGCAACCTGCACTTCATGCTGACCCAGTCCTTCGACACCCCGGCCGAGATCGACCGCTACGCCCGGTTCACCGACGACATGGTCGACCTCGTCCTTGCCGAGGGGGGAACCCTCAAGGCGGAGCACGGCACCGGCCGGGCCATGGCGCCCTTCGTCCGCCGGCAGTACGGCGACGAGCTGTACGACGTGATGCGCGAGCTCAAGCGGCTGTGCGACCCGAGCGGGCTACTCAACCCCGGTGTGCTGCTCAACGACGACCCGACAGTGCACCTGCGGCAACTCAAGGCCGTGCCGACGGTGGACCCCGAACTGGACGCCTGCGTCGAGTGTGGCTACTGCGAGCCGGTCTGCCCCACTGCCGACGTCACCACCACGCCCCGGCAGCGCATCGTGCTGCAACGGCAGATCGCCCTCGCCACCGCCGCCGGAGACGAGGAGCGCCGCCGGGAGCTGACCGCCGACTACGCGTACGCCGCTGTGGACAGCTGCGCCGCGGACAGCCTCTGCGTCACCGCCTGCCCGGTCGGCATCGACACCGGGGCGGCGATGAAGCGGCTGCGTGCCGAACGGCACACCCCACGCGCCCAGCGCACCGCCGTCACCGCCGCACGGCACTGGAAGGCGGCAGTCACCGGCGTGCGGGTGGGACTGACCGCCGCACACGTCGTACCGTCGCCGGTGACCCGTGCCGCCACCGCGGTGATCCGCGGGCTCGGCGCCACCGAACTCGTGCCGCTGTGGAGCGACGACATGCCGCGCGCCGGCGCGGCCCGCCCCACACCCCGCAACGCGCCGGACGCCCGGGCGGTGTTCTTCGCGGCCTGCGTGGGCAGCCTCTTCGCACCGGAGAACGGCCCGTCCGGCGGTTCGGCGGCGGCGTTCCTGCGCCTCTGCGACCTGGCGGGGGTGCCGCTCGTCGTACCGACCGGCACGGCGGGCCTGTGCTGCGGAACGCCGTGGCAGTCGAAGGGCTACCCCGCCGGTCACCGCGAGATGGCTGAGCGGACCCTGGCCACGCTCTGGGCCGCCAGCGACGAGGGCCGGCTGCCCGTCGTGTGCGACGCGTCCTCCTGCACGCACGGGCTGACGCAGCTGACCGCCGCCCTGGCCGAGGACGACCGGGCCCGCTACGCCGGGCTGCGCATCGTCGACAGCGTCAGCTTCACCGCCGAGCACCTCCTGCCGGCGCTGCCGCAGCCCCGGCGACTGGGCTCGCTGGCCCTGCACCCCACCTGCTCCACGGTGCACCTGGGCGGCGTCGACGACCTGCGCACGGTGGCCGAGGCGGTCGCCGACACCGTCTTCGTGCCGGACAGCTGGGGATGCTGCGCCTTCGCCGGTGACCGGGGACTGTTGCACCCCGAGGTCACCGCCGGCGCAACCGCGGCCCAGGCCGCCGAGATCAATCAACGCGACCACGACGCGTACGCCTCCGGCAACCGCACCTGCGAGATGGGCATGAGCCGGGCCACCGGCCAGTCGTACCGGCATGTGCTCGAGGTGCTCGTCGAGGCGGTCGAGCCGCTGGCGTAGCCGGCGGCCACCCTTCGCGGCGCCGGGTGGGCCGATGGTGCGGAGAGCAGGCGGTCAGCCCGGCGGGCACCTGGTGCTCGCCGGCGGGGGCGTTCGACTGCCGACCCTATCGCGGTTGAACGTGCCGGGACACCGGCTGCCGCAACCGCCGCCGGCGTGGCCGGCGCCCCGTGCGCGCCCTGTTCAGCGTGCTCTTTCCGGGCACCGGGGCCCGTGTGACGATGGCCATCGCAATCGGTCGACAACCCCGTCTCGTCGGATTCCGATCGCCCGACCCCGCCACGGGCGGCCGACGCGATCAGGAAGGGGACCACAGTGCCGTCCGATCAGGGGAACGGTGCCACTCGGGCCGGAACGTCGGCGTACCGACTCAGCCACCGGGACCTCGACCAGGCCCGTCGCGCCCTGATCGGCCGGGTGCACCGGACCCCGGTCCTCCGCTCCGACCAACTGAGCGCCCGCTACGGCGTGCGACTGTGGATGAAGGCGGAGAACCTCCAGCCTGGGGGCTCGTTCAAACTGCGCGGGGCGTTGCTGGCGGTGGATCGCCTGGTCGCTCGGGGCAGTCGGGGCGTATTGGCGCAGAGCACCGGGAATCACGCCATCGCGGTGGCCCTGGCCGCCCGCAGACACCGGCTCCCCGCCGTGCTGGTCGTGCCGACGGACACCGCCGGGGTGAAGGTGCGGCGGATCCGGGAAACGGGTGCCGAGGTGGTGTTCGCCGGCACGACGCTGGCGGAGCGGGTCGCCGCCGTGCTGCAGTTGCGAGACCGGCAGGGCTACGACGTGGTCGACCCGTACGAGGACCCTTCGGTGGTGGTCGGTCAGGGGACCGCGACGGCCGAGCTGATCGAACAGGTCGCCGCCGAGGGGGGTCGGCTGGACGCCGTGGTGGTCCCGATCGGCGGTGGAAGCGCCATCGCCGGCGCCTGCCTGGCAGCCCACCCCCACGGGGTGGCGGTGGTCGGTGCCGAGCCGGAGGCGGTACCAGCCTTCACCGCGGCGTTGCGCGCCGGAGAGCCGGTGTCGGTCGCGTCGTCGTACACGATCGCGGACGGGTTACGTCCCGACCGGATCGGCGACCTGCCCTTCGAGCTGGCCCAGCGGGAGGTGGCCGCAGTGGTGACGGTCGGCGAGCCGGACATCGCCGATGCGATGTGCGCGTTGTTCCTGCACGCCGGTCTGACCGTCGAGCCGGCCGCTGCCACGGCGCTCGCCGGCGCGGCACAGTACGGGGCCGGCCGCGGCATCGACATCGGGGTGCTGCTCTCCGGTGGAAACGTCGAGCCGGAACTGCTCGCGTCGCTGCTCAACGACACCGGCGCGGCGGCTCCGGCCGACTCGCCCGCAGGCTACATCCCGTGGACGGATGTTCCGTGGGGGTCGCACTCATAGCATCGCTCTATGCCAGTAGAAGGTGATGAATCCGACCAGATCGTGAGTCTTACTGATTTGCGCAAGGAATTCCCTGATGGGACCCAAGCGCTCAGTGGTGTGTCGCTGCATATTCGGCCCGGCGAGGCGGTCGCGGTGATGGGGCCCTCCGGTTGCGGCAAGTCGACTCTGCTCAACATGGTGGCTGGGGTGGACCGTCCCACGTCCGGTTCCGTCGTGGTGCACGGTGAGGACCTGAGCCAGTTGAACGAAACCGGCCTCGCTCTCTTCCGGCGCCGGCGGATCGGAATGGTCTTCCAGTTCTTCAACCTGCTCGACGACCTACCGGCGCTGGACAATGTGGCGCTGGCCGGCCAACTCGCCGGCGTACCCACCGGTCAGGCCCGCCAACGCGCCCGGGAACGGTTGACCGAGCTCGGTGTCGGCGACCGGGCCGACGCCTACCCGGCGACGCTCAGCGGCGGGGAGCGGCAGCGTGTCGCGGTGGCCCGCGCCCTGATGAACGAGCCCGCGCTCCTGCTGGCCGACGAGCCGACCGGCGCGCTCGACAGCGCTTCCGGTGCGCAGGTCGCCGACCTGCTCCTCGCGCTCAACCAGCGTGGCCAGACACTGCTGTTGGTCACCCACGACCGGATGCTCGCCGAGCGGGTGGCCACCCGCGTGGTCGAACTCGCCGACGGAGCGATCGTCGGCGAACGGGCCCTGGAGCGGACGGCATGACCGCCACCTGGCGTGCGATCCGAGCGGCGGTGCGCCGACGCCGGGTGCAGACCTTCGTGGTCGGTCTGGTGGTACTGGCCTCCGCCGCGACGGCGACTGTCGCGTTGTCCCTCATCAGCGCGGCATCCCGACCGTTCGACCGGACCTTCGACGCTCAACACGGCGCGCATCTGGTGCTGGTGCTGGACTCCACCAAGACCCCAGCGGTCCAGCCGCCGGTGGACCGCTCCGCCGGAGTGGAGGCGGTAGCGGGTCCGTTCCCCCGGGCGGTCCTCAACCTGCCGGCGGACTCGAGCGACCTGGTCGGGCTCGGCGCGCTGACAGTGGTGGGCCGCGCCGACCCGGACGGCCCGGTGGATCGTCTCGACCTGTGGGCCGGCCGGTGGGCCAGCGCGCCCGGCGAGATCGTCCTCAACGCCGCACCCTCCGACGCGGAGTCAGGGCCGGGCCGGCTCGGTGCGCGGATCGAGGTGCCCGGACGCCCCGCCCTGACCGTCGTCGGCCGGGCATACAGCGTGAGCCAGACCGCCGACGCCTGGATACCCCCCGACCAGATCGCCGCGCTCGGGCCGACCACCGCCCAGGTGCTCTACCGATTCGCCGACGCCGACACACCGGCGGCCGTGGCGGGCCACGCCTCGCAGGTCACCGACGGACTGCCCCCGGGCGCCCTGCTGGGCACCCAGTCCTGGTTGACGGTCCGGCAGGCGGTCGCCGCCGGACCCGGCGCCTACATCCCGTTCCTGACCACGTTCGGACTGCTCGGCCTGGCGGTGGCGATCCTGATCATCGGCAATGTCGTCAGCGGTGCCGTGGTGTCCGGCTTCCGCCACATCGGTGTGCTCAAGGCCCTGGGCTTCACGCCGCGCCAGGTCGTGCTGGTCTACATCGGCATCGCGCTGCTCCCGGCGATGGTCGCCACAGTGCTCGGCACCGGGCTCGGCTACCTCGTGGCACGGTCGGTGCTCAGTGACGCCTTCAGCGGGTCGGGGTTCGGCGGCGACGTCGGCGTCGCCTGGTGGGTGCCGGTGGTCGTCCTTGTCGCGGTGCCGGCCGTCGTGGTGGTGGCCGCGCTGGTGCCCGCCGCACGGGCGTACCGGCTCTCCGCCGCCGAGGCGATCAGCGCGGGCAGCGCGCGGCGCGCAGGTCGTGGACTTGGCGTCCAACGCTGGCTCAGCGGCACCCGGTTGCCCCGTGCGGTGAGCCTGGGCCTGGGACAGCCGTTCGCCCGGCCGGCACGGACCGCCCTGACCCTGGCCGCCGTGGTGCTCGGTGTGGCCACCGTGGCGTTCGCCGGTGGTCTGGCCGCGACAGTGTCGCGCTACGCCGAAGTCAGCGACGTCAACAATGCCGCTCCGATCGCCATGCGGCCCGGGAACCCCGCCTTCGGACAGGTCGCCCCCAGCCTGGACGCCGCCCAGACCGAAACGCTGCTGCGGGCTCTGCCCGGCGTCGCGCACCTCAGCGTCAGCACTGTCGTGCCGGTGACCATCGCCGGGCAGACCCGGACGATGACCGGCGGCTTCCTGCGCGGCGACACCGACGCTGGTCTGGCGGGAATGATCGTCGAGGGCCGTTGGCTACGCGGCGAGGACGAGATCGTCGTACCGAACGCGGTGCTGAACGAGCGTGGGCTCGGCGTCGGCGAGGACGTGGCACTCCAGTTCGGCGAGCGGATCCGGAAGGTGTCGATCGTCGGCGCGACGCTGTCCAGTGGAGTGGGATCGGCTGACTTCTTCGCTCCCTGGCAGATCCTCGACGCGTTGGCACCCGGGTACCAGCTCCCCAGCTCCGATCTCTTCTACCAGATCGAACAGACGCCGGGCACCGACGTGACGGGTCTGGTCCGACAGGTCAACTCCGCCGCGCCCGGCCTGTACGCGTGGGACAACCGCGGAACGAACTCCTTCAGCAGTTCGGTGCTGAGCTTGTCGATCACGCTGTCGGTGCTGCTGGGCCTCGTCGCGGCGCTCGGCGTCCTCAATACCGTGCTGCTGACCGTACGCGAGCGCCGTCGCGATCTGGGGATCCTCAAGTCGATCGGCATGCGGCCGGGCCAGGTTGTGATGATGACTGTGGTGTCGATGGCAGCACTGGGTATCGTCGGCGGGGTCCTCGGGACGCCGTTGGGCGTGTTGGCGCACCGCCTGATCGTGCCCCTGACCGCCAGAGCGGCGCAGATCGACACCCCCGGTTTCCTCCTGAACGTCTGGGATCTTCCCGTCGTCCTCCTGCTGCCCCTCGCCGGGCTGGTGATCGCGACGATCGGCGCGCTGTTGCCGGCACGGTCGGCGGCCCGACTACCGATCGGGCAGGTGTTGCGCAGCGAGTAGGCCGGGCTGCCCTTCCCCCGCCGGTCAGGGTGGGGGAAGGGCAGCGGGGCCGATCTGTTGGCAGCGGCCGGCTTCGGCGGTGACGAACCGGGCCAGCCGGGCCACGCCCTCCTCGAGCTGTGCGGGTGAGAGGTAACTGACCGACAACCGGATGCTGGTCTGGCCACCACCATCGGGATAGAAGTACGACATCGGAGTCCAGATCACCCCGAAGTCCTCGGCGGATCGGGCAAGGGCTGCCTCGTCCGCCCGGAACGGCACCTCGAGACTGAGGAAGAACCCGCCGGCGGGCGCGTTCCAGCGCACACCGATCGATTCTCGGCGCTCGGCGGGGAACCACCGTTCGAGCAGTCTCAACGTGCTCTCCATGGCATCGCCGTAGAACCGGGACGACTCCGCCGTGTGGGTGGTCGCGCTTCCCCCGCCCGCCAGCAGCATGCCGCCGACGATCACCTGGCTCAGCGGTGCGGTGTTCAAGGTGACCATGCTCTTGAGCTTGGCGATCTCGTCGGCCAGGAGGGTCTGCTGCCCGGCGCCGTCGGTGACCGGTTGGTCGGCTACCACGAACCCGACCCGGAGCCCGGGAAAGAAGGTCTTGGAGTACGAGCCGAGCTGCACCACGCGACGCCGCTCGTCCATCCCCTTCAGGGTGGGCAGCTGACGTCCCGGGCTCACCAGCCGGTACGGGCTGTCCTCGAGGATGAGGAAGTCGTACCGGGCGGCAAGGTCCAGCAACGCGGTGCGCGCGGCCATCGAGATGGTGTTGCCGGAGGGGTTCGAGTGGTCCGGCACCACGTAGTAGGCGCGCGGCCGGCGACCTCGGGCCAACTCGGCGCGCGCCACCGACTCCACAGTGGCCGGATCGACGCCGGATGGCCCTTCCGGCACCGGCACCACTGTGACGCCGAGCAGTCGAGCCACCCCGGTGATTCCCACGTAGCAGGGCGTGGACACCAGCAGGACGTCGTCGGGGCCGGCGATCAGCGCCCGTACGGTCAACAGCATGGCCTCCTGGGCACCGGTGGTGACCACCACGGCGTCCGGAGAGACCTCGCTTCCCTCGTCCCGGCGGAGAGATTCGGCGATCAGGTCTCCGATGATCCCGCTGGCCGGCCCGTACTGGAAAAGCAGCTCCCGGATCTGCTCGGGCGAGCTGCCGTCGGCCTCCAGGTGCGCCAGGTAACGCCGCGCGTGATCGAACATCAGTGTCGGATCGGGGAAGAGTGGACCGAACGGGCGCCCCGGGCCGAAGGACACCGCTCGCGGGAAACGGGTCGTCACCTCGTTCAGAAAATTCATGGTGTCCAGCACCGGGTCGCTGAGGCTGGCATGCAGGTCCTGCCTCCGCAGCCCGACCGATGGCCCCGACGCGGCGGGCTCGGGCCTCGGTGCCGCCCGAGCCGGACCCCGCGACGCTGACGGTCCCGGTTCCAGCAGGAGCTGCGGTCCGGCATCGGCAACCGTGGCGGTGCCGGACAGGAGCATCGCGTCGAGCAACTCGTCCACCAGTATGTCCATCACCTGTTGGACACCCCGCTGGCTGTCGACCGCCAAGCCGTGCAGGACGGGTCGACCGACCAGCACCGCGTCCGCCCCGAGCGCGAGCGCGATCAGGACGTCGACACCGCGGCGTACGCCACCGTCGAGCAGCACCGGTACCGCACCGGCGACCTCGGCGGCGATGGCGGGCAGGACGTCGACGGTGGCCGGCACGCCGTCGAGCTGCCGACCGCCGTGGTTGGAGACCAGCACACCGTTCACGCCGACGTCGACTGCCCGCCGGGCGTCCGCCGGGTGCAGGATGCCCTTCAACAGGATCGGTAGAGGGCTGATCGAGCGCAGCCAACTCACCACCGACCAGTCCAGCCCCGCGTCGAACTCGTCCCGTGCGTGGTCACTTGGCGAACGGCCGTCGGTGCCCGCTAAGTTGGCAGCGGAAATTCCGACCGGAAGCTGGAATCCGTTGCGGATGTCCCGCTGCCGACGCCCCAGCCGGGGCGCGTCCACGGTGAGCACCAGGGCATCGAAACCGGCCTGCTCGGCCCGCTCGATCAGCCGTCGGGTGGTGGCGCGGTCCCGGAAGCAGTAGACCTGCAGCCAGAGCGGCGCGCTCGCGGCCTTCGCGATGTCCTCGAAGGACCGCCCGGCGAATGTGCTCACCACGAACGGCAACCCCGCTGACCCGGCAGCTGCGGCCGTAGCCACCTCACCGTCGGGGTCCACCAGGGTGTGGTACGCGGTGGGTGCGATGCCCAGCGGCGCCGCCCAGGTGCGCCCGAGCACGCGGGTCTCCGCAGAGGGTCGGGCCGACCCGGTCAGCACCCGGGGTACGAGGTGCAGCCGGTCGAAGGCCGCCCGGTTCGCCGCGAGGGTACGTTCCTCCCCCGCGGCGCCGGCGACGAAATCCCACACCCCGGGCTCCAGCCGCTGCTGGGCGAGGCGGGCGAAGTCGGCAAGATCGACGACATCACCACGAGCCTGCGCTTCGGTCACTCCGCGACCAGACGGTCACGCTCCACGGCCTCGTAGAGCGCCCGGATGTTCCGCGAGCCGAATCCGCGCGAGCCACGACGCTGGATGAGCTCGTAGAACAGGGTGTTCCGATCGTGGGGTGAGCGGGAGAACAGTTGCAGCAGGAACCCCCACTCGTCCCGATCCGCCAGCACGTTCGCCGCCCGCAGCGCGCCGATGTCGGACGCCATCTCCGGGAACCGCTCGCCCAGCATGTCGTAGTACGACCGGGGCGTCGTCAGGAACGTCACTCCGCGCTCGCGGAACTGCGCGACGGCCGACAGGATGTCGTCGACAAGGAATGCCAGGTGCTGCACTCCCGGCCCGCCGTTGCGCTCGAGGAAGGCGTCCAGCTGGCCCGGGTTCCGAGCCAGGTCGGGCGCGACGAGCGTGAACGTGACCCCGGCAGACGCACTGCGCACCACCACCGAGTCCATCGCCTGACCGCCGACGTCGACGTACTCGCTCGAGAAGGGGGCCAGGCCGAGGCCGGCGCCGTAGAAGTCCACGACCTTCTGCAGCGATCCGCCGGCGACGCAGATGGCGACGTGGTCGAGCAGTCGGACGTGCCCGTCCGACTCGGTCGGGGCGCCGGACCGGGCCGCCCTGACCGGGTTCGCCGGCCACCGGCCGAAGTCGGCGGGGACGAGTGTGTGCCGCACCGCGCCGAAGCCGGAGACCACCGGTTGCCCGTCGACGACAGTCACGTCGGCCCCGGCCGCGCGTGCGGCGGCACTCGTCGCCGAGACGTCGTCACAACTCAGGGCGATGTCGGCGACACCGTCTCCGTGCTCGTTCAGGAACTGCGCCGTGGCGGGCCCCGAGGTGATGACCAGATCCACCTCGCCCTGACGGAGCAGGGCGGAGGCTCGGTGGTCCGTGACCGATTCAGCGACACGGGTGAAGCCCATGGCCGTCATGAAGTAGTCCTGGACGGCCGGGGAATCACCGACGTACAGCTCGACATATGCCAGAGACTGAGCGCTCATCGCCCGCCTTCCTCTCGAAGTGGTGCCCGGCGGTGCCTCACCAGCTCCACTCCCTCTGGTTGAGGAGGTGCTCGCCGGTGATGCCGTGCCCCGAGCACCAGGCGAGGAACTCGTCGATCTGCTTGAGCTGGTAGGTGTCCTCGGTGTAGGTCGTCGCCATGACGTGTCCCTGCCAGCACTCCTCGCCCATGGCGTAGATGCAGGCCTCGTCGGCGCCGAGTTCCACTGTGATCGCGGCGGCCTGGGCGGCGTTGGAGCCGGACAGCTTGCGGGAGTCACTCATCTTCTTGCTCACCGGCTTGGTGATCAGGCCCTGGTAGAGCCAGGTGAGCGGGGCGCCGTCACACTCCATGCCGAGGAAGGCCATGTCGACCTTCCCGACCTTCTCCCGGATGTAGCGGTAGAGGGTGGGGTCGATGCCCGAGGAGTCGGCGCCGATGAAGACGGACGCACCGGCGAGCCGGACGGCGTACGTGGACTTACCACGGATGTCGAGGTCGGCGTGCTCACCGAGGAAGGGTGTCGCCATCACCGTGCCGCCGGGGAACGGGATCTCGTCGAAGTCGTCCACCTCGACAACGGGCAGCCCGAGGTGCTTCATGTACAGGCCCATCGACGGGTCGACCAGGTTGCCGCGGGACGTCCGTGGCACCACGATCTTGCCGACGCGCCCCCGGAGTTGCAGGAGGGTCTCCAGGACGATGTGGTCCTGGTGGCCGTGCGTGATCAGCACCAGGTCGATGAAGTCGGGCAGGTCGTCGAGGGTGTAGCGGCCACCCTTGGTGTTGTCGGTGCTGATGAACGGATCGGTGACGATGGCCGCCCCCGGCGTCTGCAGCACCAGGCACGCGTGGCCGAAGTAGCGGATCCGCCCGCCGCTGCTGATGTGCCGGTCCGGGGACAGGCTCGGCTGGTCGCTGAGCATGGTCTCCAGCAGGGCGGCCTGCTCGTCGTCGAGTTCCAGGGCCTCGCGCAAGGCGGCGAGCGTGGTGGGCTCGACCCGCGCCCGGACCAGCGCCTCGATGCCCGGGTGCCGGAACGGGATCGCCAGGTCGAGCACCCCGGGGCGGGGCAGGCGGGGGGTACTGAGGATGAACGGCCGCTCGACACCGTCGTCGAGTGAGATCTGGATCGACTGACGGCGCTCGTCGTAGGCGGAGCTGTGGTAAAGCAGCGGTTCGAGGAACCGGACCGATGGTTGGTTGCTGGTGTCGTACGCCAGCTCGACGAGACCGTTCAGCGCCGTCGGCAGCTTCGGGTACAGCGGGGACAGATCGAAGCCGATGGCGTTCTCCCGAACCAGATCCTCCGCCTCGGCGACGGCTGCGGCGAACTCCAGCATGTCGGCCCGGTCGCGCTTGATCGTGTCGACGAGGGTGGCGACCTCGTGGGCGCGGGACTCTTCGATGTTGACGAAGTAGCCACCCCGCAGCTCCGGATTGTTGCTGGCCGCGATATGCACCTGCGGCGAGTGCAGATACGACTCCAGCAGCGGCATCTGCACATTGGCCAGATTCATTGCCGCCTGGGCCGGCGCAACCGTGTACAGCCACGCGTAGAACCGGTCCACCAGCGGCTCGATGATGACGTTTGAGCGGAGATACTTCTGTTCGTCTTCAGGGTTCATCGCTGTTCCTCCAACTGGGAGTTGGTGCAGCACGACCGGCCGGACGCACCAGGGAAATCGTGGAAAATGCCAGAATGGTTCGTCGTCGGCGAGAGTTGTTCTGGCCTGATCAGCCGTCAGGGAAGAGCACGGTGGTAGGAATTACCGGCGTCGGCAGCCGGCACCGCTATCCGCGTCAGGCCATGCGGCGGGAGCGCTGGTCGAGGTCATCCGCGATCTCACGCCATTCATCGGCGCACTGCCGGGCAACATCGGCCAAGATATAGGTGGCGTGCGGCGGAAGCCCGTCGCTGATGTGCTTCCATTCTCCGGGCCGCAGCGCCTTGGAGAGAACCCATCGAAGCAGGTCTCTACCAGTCTCGCTGAATCGTAGCGACGGATCAACCCTCAGCCCGTGCAGCATCGCCTCGATGTCCGGCTCGTCGGCCGGGTCACCGCCTCGGCGCGCCGGACGCGCCGGACGACGCTCGGCCCGCTCGTTGTTGCCGGGGACCGGGTCCTCACCGCGCTCGATCCGCTTGCGGACGTCACTCGCAGTCGCCGGGGAGATACCAGCCCGCTTGCCAATTTCCCGCAGCGAGGCCATCGGTGACTCTCGGATCACCTCGGCCGCCTTGAGGCGCCCCTCCGCGTTGTCCAACGGGCGCACCCGCCCGTCGCGGCCCACCCGGGACCGCGCCTCGTCGAACGAGTCGTCCTCCACCGCGAGCCGGCGGCGCAGGTTACCCACGAGTCGGGCGCTGATTCCCGCGGCCACCGCGATGGCGCGGTCCGACCAGGCCGGGTGGGACACCATGATGCGCTCGGCCGCGCTCGTTCGGTCATTCAGCGACAATGGCCGACCATGGGCGATGTTGGCCTTCACTGCCAGCACGAACGCTTCCCGTTCCGTGCCTTCGAAGAAGCGAACTTCGATCGTCTCGTCATCGCGGAGCTTGGCAGCGGCAAGTCGGTGCATTCCGTCGATGACTCTCATCGTGGCTCGGTGCACGATGATGGGCGGAAGTTTCGCCTCTATACTCGCGAGCACTCGGATATGCTCTTGGTCCTCACCCTCACTGCGCGGCGAATCCGCAGGCAGAAGAGCGCTTACTGGCACCCGGCACGTCGGTGCGACCCCACCTCTCAACAAATCAAGGTGCTGAACTGGGGACACATTTTCGAGTATTGAGTTAGCGGACGTGACGGTGAAGAATTGAGTCTGTTTCAATTGCACTCCCCGTTAGTGCGGAAGGCAGGTCGAATGCCCTTCCTTCCCCCCCCGGACCTGCACATCGACAGGTCGCAATGAATCGCACGCGGCCTATCCTAACCACCGACTGTCGAACGGGTCGAGACGTTTCGCATGGAAGTTCCACTTCGGAGAGAGATCACCTGCTCGCAGCGGGTGTGTTGCTTGCCGATGTCTGGGACCCGCTACTCGAGCCCTGCTGGAGCCTCGATCGTGTTCAGGTGTCGCACGGTGGCAGTTGAACACCTGTCCACTTCCATGATGGACGGACATTGATCGAGGGCGCGGGCCGGTGCCATCGTGTGCACGGCAGATGCGTCGGCAGTGAGCGACCCGGGGGACGACTGCCTTACGGCGCCGCGGCTCTCCGCACCCGGCGCGACCTCGGCAAACACAGCAGAGGAGTCGCCTCGTGCCCTTCGCGACGAGTAACGGAATCACGCTCTCCTACCAGAGCGGGGGCGCGGGCGACCCCGTCCTGCTCATCATGGGTTCGTCAGCAGCCGGCCACGTCTGGGCCATGCACCAGACACCGGCGCTCCAACAGGCCGGTTACCGCACCGTCACCTTCGACAACCGGGGCGTGCCGCCCTCCTCGGTGCCACCCGGTGACTACACCCTCGACCAGCTCGCCGCCGACACGCGGGGTCTGATCGAAGCTCTCGGTCTGGGGCCGTGCCACATCGTCGGCACCTCGCTCGGTGCCATCGTCGCCCAGGCGGTGGCGATCCGCTGGCCGCACCTGGTGCGCTCGGCGGTCCTGATCGCCACCCGCGCCCGCACCGACGTGCTGCGGGCCAGGATGTCGGTGGCCGACAAGGCGTTGCGGGAGAGCGGCACAGTGCTCCCCTCCTCGTACCGGGCGGTGCGGACCGCACTGGAGATGCTGTCTCCCGCGACCCTCAACGACGAGGAAGCCATCGCCGGCTGGATCGACATCCTGGAGCTCTCCGGCGGTCAGGACGTCGCCATCGGCCAGGAGGCCGTCATCGACAATCTCGGCGACCTGCGACCCGCCCTGGCCGGTGTCACAGTCCCCTGCCGGGCCATCGCCTTCACCGACGACCTCATCTGCCCGCCGCACCTGGTGGCGGAGACGGCGGAGGCCATCCCCGGCTGTGACCTCGTGCAGATCGACGGGTGTGGGCACATGGGCTACCTGGAGCGCCCCGACGAGGTGAACGCCGCGATCCTCGAATTCCTGCAGAAGTACTGATCCAACGCCGGCAGAGCGCCCAGCGGCACCCCGACGAAAGGCGGATTGGCATGGCGGACAACGGTCCCGCCGCATCCTCGACGACACGACCGGAGGTCCGCTGGCGTACGTTGCGGCGCATCCTGCCGTACGTGCTGAAGTACCGCTGGAGGCTGAGCCTTCTGTTGCTGCTGACGGTCGTGGAGGCGGCGATCGTCGCGGCCGGCCCGGTCATCCTCAAGGCCGTTGTCGACGACGGCATCCTGCCCCGCCGCACCTCGGTGGTGCTGTGGCTCTGCGCGGCGGTGGTGGGCCTGGCCCTGGTGGACGCCGCTGTCGCGTACGCCGGCGGTCTGCTCACCGGCCGGGTCGGCGAAGGGCTCGTCTACGACCTCCGCACCCAGGTCTTCACCCACGTTCAGAAGCAATCGGTGGCGTTCTTCACCAGGGCGGAGACGGGTGCACTGATCAGCCGCCTCAACAACGATGTCATCGGTGCCCGACAGGCGGTGACCACTCTGCTGTCCAACGCGGCCAGCACCATTCTCACCCTGGTGTTCGTCATCGGCACGATGATCTACCTGTCGTGGCAACTGGCGCTGCTGTCGCTGGTGCTGATCCCGATCTTCCTGCCGCCCATCCAGCTGCTGGCCCGCCGGATGCAGCGGCTCACCCGCCAAACCATGCAGCTCGACTCCGAACTCAGTTCGATGATGAGTGAGCGGTTCAACGTCTCGGGAGCGATCCTCACGAAGCTCTTCGGACGCCCCGAGGAGGAATCGCGGCTGTTCGGCGACCGCGCGGCCCGACTGCGCGACGTTCGTGCCCGCACCGTGGTGCAGGCCCAGATGATGGGCATCCTGGTCGCCGTGGTGACCGCCCTGATCACCGCGGTGGTCTACGGCGTCGGTGGCTACCTCACCATCCAGGGCAGCGTCCAGATCGGCACCCTGGTCGCGATGGCCGCCCTGCTGAGCAGGTTGTACGGCCCCGTCAACGAGATCTCCGAGATCCACGTCGCGGCGCTCACCACCGCCCTGAGCTTCGAGCGCCTCTTCGAACTGCTCGACATGAAGCCGCAGGTACGCGAACGGGAGGGCGCTCTGGCTCTGCCCGTACCACCCGACGGCTCAGCGCCAGACGTGCGCTTCGAGAACGTCACCTTCCACTATCCCACGGCAGCCGACATGCCGCTCGGTTCACTCGAGTCGATAGCGATGCCGGAGCCGGGCCGGCCGGAGGATCGCCCGACCCTGCGAGGGCTGTCGTTCCACGCACCGGCCGGCAAGCTCACCGCTCTGGTCGGCCCCTCGGGCGCCGGCAAGTCGACGATCACGCACCTGGTGCAGAGGCTGTACGACCCGCGCTCCGGCACCGTGTGTCTGGGCGGTCACGACCTGCGTGAGTTGACCCTGCAGTCGGTACGCGACGCGATCTGCACGGTGAGCCAGGAAGCGCACCTGTTCCACGACACCCTCCGGGCCAATCTCCTGTACGCGAGGCCCGAAGCGACCGAACAGGAACTGATTGACGCGTGTGTCGCAGCCCAGATCTGGGACGCCGTCAAGGTCCTGCCGCACGGTCTGGACACCGTGGTCGGCGAGCACGGCTACCGGTTCTCCGGTGGTGAGAAGCAGCGGCTGGCACTGGCCCGGCTGCTGGTGAAGGCCGCCTCGGTCGTCGTACTCGACGAGGCGACAGCGCACCTGGACTCGGAGTCGGAGCTGGCGATTCAGCACGCCCTGCGCAACGCGCTTGCCGGTCGCACCTCACTGGTGATCGCGCATCGACTGTCGACCATCAGGGAGGCCGACCAGATCCTGGTCATCGACCAGGGACAGGTCCGGGAGCGGGGCACCCACGAGGAGCTGCTGTTGGCCGGAGGGCTCTACTCCGAGCTGTACCGGACCCAGTTCGCCCAGCGCTCAGTGGATGTTCCGGCGACGACGTAACCGCTCACTTCCCCTGAACGGTCCGGGACGGCCCAGCCGTCCCGGACCGTTGCGTTTGCCGGACACCGGGCCCGCCAGCAGCCCACTGGTACAGGGGTTGACACCACCCGGGGTGGCAGGTCCGCCTGCACGCGTAACCGTCGACCGCGCTGGCCCCGCTCGACGGCCCGGTCGCGGCGGCGCCACGTTCAGTCCGGCGGCTCGACCGCCTCATCCTGCGCGCCGAGACCGAGCCAGGTAGCGACGGCGCTCCACATCTCGCCAAGCATCCCCGGGGTGTTCATGTCCGAGTGTTCACACGGCACCCGGGCCGCACTGATCGTCCCGGTGATGTAGGGCTGCCACAGGTCGGGGGTGGGCCACCCTTCCGGGTTCTGGCCGGCCACGATCACCAGGGCGTCACCGTCGTACCGCCCGTACCCATGGCTTTCGATGCAGGTGAAGTTGTTGGCCCACACGCGCGCGAAGCGCCGCAACTCCGACTCCGGGGCGTTACCGAGCACGGCACCGGCTTCCCTGCGGACGACCTCGGTCAGGTGATTGAGCTGGGTCTCCTCGTCGATCGCCGGCTGATCACCGATGACGGCCGCGATACCCGGATCCGTGGGGTACTGGTCGAGGATGATCAGGGCGCCGACCCGCTCGCCCGCCGCCTGTAGTTGCACGGCCATCTCGTGGGCGAGCGCCCCGCCGTACGACCAGCCGAGCAGATGGTACGGGCCGGTGGGTTGCACGGCCCGAATCGCGTCGATCGAGATCGCCGCGGCCTCCCGGAGCGAACTGGTCAACGGGCGACTGCCGTCCATACCAGGTGACTGCACGCCGTACAGCGGGATGTCCTTCGGCACGAACCGGGCCAGGGGGCTGTAGGTCCAACTCAGCCCACCGGCCGGCGGCAGGCAGAAGAACGGAGGCCGGTCACCCTTGGTGCGGATGGGCAGCAACACGTCCAGGCCGTTGGCCATGGACGCCAGGTCGATTCGCTCGATCAGCTGAGCCACGGTCGGGGCGACGAACAGGTCCCGCACCGCGAACGACAACCCTCGCTGACGCGCCGACTCGACCCACCGTACCGCCAGCAACGAGTGGCCGCCCAGAGCGAAGAAGTCGTCCTGAGGGCCGACCTTGGGTACGCCAAGTACCTCGGCGAACACCTCACACAGGGCGTCCTCGATGACGGCGTTGCTGCGGGTGCGCTCACCGTTCACGGAGCCGTACTCCGGTGCTGGCAACGCGCGGCGGTCCAGCTTGCCGTTCGGCATCAGGGGGAACCGTTCCAGTGCCACCACCGCCGCCGGGACCATGTAACCCGGCAGCCGACCCTGCACCTCGGCGCGCAGGACGACGCCGAGGTCCTCGTCCGCGCCGGCCGCCGGAACCACATAGGCGACCAGACGCCGGTCACCGGGGCTGTCCTCACGCAGAAGCACCGCACACTGCGTGACACTCCGGTGGGCGGCCAACACCGCCTCGATCTCCCGCAACTCGACCCGGAAGCCACGGACCTTCACCTGGTCGTCCGCCCGCCCCAGGAACTCCAGCTCACCGCTGGGGCTCCAGCGCACCAGATCCCCGGTGCGGTACATCCGTCGACCCGCCCCACCGAAGGGGCACGCCAGGAACCGTTCCGCCGTCAAGCCGGGCCGACCGAGATAGCCTCGGGCCAGGCCGTCGCCCGCGATGTACAGCTCACCGGCGACCCCTGGTGGCACGGGCGCCAACCGGGCGTCGAGCACGTACACCTGGGTGTTCGCCACCGGACCGCCGATGGCGGAGACATTCGCCGCGTTGGCGGTGGTGCGGCGGGCGGTGGACCAGACGGTCGTCTCCGTCGGCCCGTACAGGTTGCTGAATTCGCCGGCCCGGTGCAGCAACGTCCGCGCCAGTTCCTCGGGAAGCGCCTCCGCGCCGACCATGACCCGGACCCTCGTCCAGTCGACCGGGTCATCGTCGTCGGAGACCAGCCCCCGCCACAGGCTCGGGGTGGCATGCACGACTGTCGCCTCGCGGTCGCGGACGATCCGGCGCAGTTCCCACGGATCCAGTACCTGCTCCTGCGACGCCAACACGATCCGCGCTCCGGTGACCAGGGGCAGACACAGCTCGAAGCCCGCCATGTCGCAACCCACTGTGCTCACCGCGAGCAGGCGGTCCTCGCCGGTCAGCCGGAACCGCTCCTGCATCGCGGCCAGGAAGTTGCCGATCGCACGATGCTCCACCAGTACACCCTTGGGGCGTCCGGTCGAGCCGGAGGTGTAGATCACCCACATCGGATGTTCCGGACGCAGCCCGACACGCAACGGGCCGCTGTCCCGTCCGGCCAGGTCGGTCATCACCACTGGATCGTCGAGACAGATCACCGGAAGACCGCCCGGCTCGTCCGGACCAACCCCGAAATCTGCCAGCTGCACGCGCATCCGGGCGTTGGTCAACAGACAGACCACGCCGGCGTCGTCGATCACGTAGGCGGTGCGCTCCGACGGGTACGCCGGGTCGATCGGGAGATACGCGCCACCGGCCTTGATGACGCCGAGCAGCGCGACGAGAAGATCGTCGGTGCGCTCGAAGACCGTCGCCACGATCGACTCCGGACCCACCCCTTGGGCGACCAGGTGTCGGGCCAACCTGTTGGCCCGCGCGTTCAACTCCGCGAAGGTCAACACTGTCTCGCCGAACTCGACGGCGACCGCGTCCGGCGTGCGTGCCACCTGCGCCTCGAACAACTCCGCCACCGAGACGCCCGGCACGTCCAGAGCCGTGTCGTTCCATCCGGCGATCACCTGATGCCGCTCGTTGGCGTCAAGCACGTCGACGGCGCTGACCCGCAGCGAGGGATCAGCGGCCAGCAGATCCAACACTCGTATCCACCGGTCGGCGATGCGACGCGCGGACGCCTCGTCGAACAGGTCAGCGGCAACAGCCACGGCGCCCGCCAGCCCGGCCGGAGCACCATCACCGTCGCGGACCTCGGCCATGCTGAAGTCCAGATCGAACTTGACGGTGGTCGGGCCACCGGGGACGCCGCCGCCTACGGCGGCCGCCCCGGGCACTGTCAGCGCCACGTCGGCGGTGTTCTCGAGCAGCAGCATCACCTGGAACAACGGATGCCGCGCCAGCGAACGACTCGGTGCCAACTCCTCCACCAGCCGCTCGAACGGCACGTCCTGATTGGCGAACGCGCTCAGGCTGGTCTCCCGCACCCGCCCGAGGATCTCGGCGAACGTCGGATCCCCGGAAACATCGGTCCGTAGGACGAACGTGTTGACGAAATAGCCGACGAGGTCATCGAGTGCCTCGTCGCTGCGTCCGGCCACCGCGGAACCGATCGGAATGTCGGTGCCCGCCCCGAGACGGGACAGCAACGTGGCCAACGCGCCGTGGAGCACCATGAAGAGGGTGACGCCCTCGGCGCGGGCGACCTCCATCAGTCGCGCGTGCGTCTCGGCGTTGATCCGCACCGGCACCGCGTGTCCCCGATGACTGGCGACCGCCGCCCGCGGGTTGTCCGCCGGCAGCGGCAGCTCCTCCGGTGCTCCCGCGACGGCCTGCCGCCAGTACGCCACCTGCCGAGAGATCACGCTGTCCGGGTCGGTCACGTCGCCGAGCCGGTCACGCTGCCACAGCGCGAAGTCCGCGTACTGCACGGGCAGTGGCGTCCAGGCCGGGGGGACGCCCTCCCGTCGTGCCGCGTACGCGTGGGAGAAGTCTCGGGTGAGAGGGCCCCACGACCAACCGTCGCCCGCGATGTGGTGCATCACCACCACCAGGACGTGTTGCTCGGGACCCGTGCTGAACAGCCAGGCGTGGATCGGCACCTCGACAGCCAGGTCGAACTCGTGCTCCTTGGCCGCCGCGACCGCTTCGGTCAGGTCCGCGGCATCGACTGTGAGATGGGTGAGCGGCCCAGGAACATCATCGGTGGGGACGATGCGCTGGTACGGTTCGCCGCCGGCGACCGGATAGACGGTGCGCAGCACCTCGTGGCGGTCCAGCACGTCGCGTAGCGCGGCGGCCACGACGTCCGGATGCACGACACCGTCGAGCCGGACCGTCCGGGGAATGTTGTAGGTGGCGGTCCGACCCTCCAACTGGGCCATGAACCACAACCGCCGCTGGCCGTACGACAGCGGCAGAGTCTCGGGTCGGGCGTGGGCCACCAGCGGCGCGCGGACCTCGTCGGCCTCCGTCAGCCGCGCCAGCAGGCCAGCAGGGGTCGGCGACTCGAACAACACCCGGATCTCCACCTCGACGCCGAGCAGTGCCCGGATCCGGGAGATAAGCCGCACGGCGAGCAGGGAGTGCCCTCCGAGGCCGAAGAAGTCCCCGTCCGGCCCGACGGCAGGCAGACCCAGCACGTTGGCGAACGCGGCGCGGAGGATCTCCTCCCGTACGTCCGAGGACACCCGCAGGTCGGTCCTGCCGGTCGGGGTCTCGGGCGCCGGCAGGGCCTGCCTGTCGAGTTTGCCGTTGGAGGTCAGTGGCAGGGCGTCGAGGAGGACCAGGGCGCTGGGTATGAGGTGGGCGGGTAGCCGTTTGGCGGCGAAGGTGTGCAGTTGGGTGGGTAGTTGGGTGGGGTCGGCGTTCTCGTCGGGCACGATGTAGCCGATCAGGCGTCGTTCGCCGGCGCTGTCCTCGCGGGCGATCACGGCGGCCTGCTCGACGTCGGGATGCGCGGCCAGAACGGTGCGGATCTCGCCGGGCTCGACCCGGTACCCGCGGATCTTCACCTGGTCGTCAACCCGGCCCAGGAACACCAACCGACCATCCGCAAGATGCCGCACCCGGTCCCCGGTGCGATACATCCGCTCACCATCACCGAACGGGCACCCCACAAACCGCTGCCCGGTCAACCCCGCCTGACCCACATAACCCCGCGCCAACGCGGCCCCGGCGACATACAACTCACCCGCCACACCCACCGGCACCGGCCGCAACCGGTCATCAAGAACGAACACCCGCACATTCCGAATCGGCCTCCCAACCGACACCACCCCACCACCATCAAGACGACCCGTGAGCACCCCGATCGTCGTCTCCGTCGGCCCGTAGTGGTTGAACACCGGCCGGCCACCAGCAGCCGCCACCAATTCCCGCACCCACTCCACCGGCGCCGCCTCACCACCGAGCACCACACCGTTGGCGGGAATCAATCGCTCCAGGCCACCACCAGCACCCAACGCCATCAGATGCGACGGCACCACCTTCAGATGATCAATCCGATGCTCCGCCACATACGCGGCGACCGCCAGCGGATCCGTCACCGCGCCCTCGGCCAGGATGTGCAACTGCCCGCCCCGCGCCAACGACGCGAACAACACCGTGTTCCCCAGGTCCGTCACCTGCGCCTGCAACAACGCAAACCGGCCCCCCGAACTCGGGAAACCCAACCGGTCCGGCACCGACGCCACATAGTTCGCCACCGCCGCCTGCGTCACCACCACACCCTTCGGCCGCCCCGACGACCCCGACGTGTAGATCACATACGCCGCCCCATCGGCAGAACCCACCACCTGCGGCGCCGTCGGCTCCAAACCCGCCAACGCCCGCACAACCGACGGATTGTCCAGGGCCACAATGCGGATCTTCCCCGCCGGCAACTCATCAGCCGTATCCAGATCCGTCAACAACAACACCGCCCGGCTGTCACGCAGCACGAAAGCGACCCGCTCCACCGGTTGACTCGCGTCCACCGGCAGATACCCCGCACCCGCCTTCCACGCCGCCAGAATCGCGACGACCGTGTCCATACCCCGGGGCAACGCCAACGCCACCACGGACTCCGGACCCACTCCCTGCGCGACCAGGAACCGCGCCAACCGATTCGCCCGCGCATCCACCTGCGCGAACGTCGTCTCGACCCCATCCGCGATGACCGCCACGGCCTCCGGGGTCCGGCTCACCCACCCCTCGAAGAGGGCCACCACCGATTCGACTGGCGCTGGATCCGCGGTGTTGTTGAAGTCGACGACGACCCGGCGGTGTTCCGCCTCATCCAGCAGATCCACCGCCTGCACCCGGGCTGACGGATCGGCGGTCACCGCCTCCAACACCCGCACCCAGCCTGACGCCACCCGCTCGGCGAACGACTCATCGAAGACATCCGCGGCGACCGTCACCGAACCCCGCACACCCGCCGGGAGGCCGCCCTCATCGAAAACCTCACCCACCAACACATCCACGTCGAACTTCACCGACGACACCGACGCCGACGCCCCGCGCGACACCGCCGACGCCTGCACACCCTCCAAATCCAACACCGCGTCAATCGTGTCCGTCTTCGTCAACACCACCTGGAACAACGGATGGCGCGCCATCGACCGCACCGGCGCGATCTCCTCCACCAACCGTTCGAAGGGCACATCCTGATGCGCCGCACCCCCCAACGCCGCCTCCCGCACCCGCACCAACACCTCCCCGAACGACGGATCCCCCGACACATCCGCCCGCAACACCACCGTATTGACAAACAGACCCACCAGGTCGTCCAACGCCTCATCGACCCGACCCGCATGCGCCGAACCGATCGGGACATCGACCCCCGCGCCCAACCGCGACAACAACACCGCTAGGGACGCCTGCCACACCATGAAGACCGTCACGCCATGCGCCCTGGCGACGTCCACCATCCGCGCGTGCAACTCGGCCGACACCCCGACCGGCGCCTGAAAACCGCGGTGACTCGCCACCTGCGGACGCGGACGATCGAACGGCAACGGCAACTCCTGCGGCACCCCCGCCAACACACCCCGCCAATAACCAAGCTGACGCGACAGCCTGCTGTCCGGATCCGACTCGTCACCCAACACCCGCCGCTGCCACACCGTGAAGTCCGCGTACTGCACCGGCAACGGCGACCACCCCGGCACCCCACCAGCACACCGCGCCGCGTACGCCACCGACACGTCGCGGGCCAACGGACCCATCGACCACCCATCACCGGCGATGTGGTGGACCACCACCACCAAAACCTCATCGTTGACCAGGACCGCCCGCAACGGCACCTCCACCGACAGGTCGAACGGCCGGCCCACCACCTCCCCGATCACCGCATCGACATCCACCGACTCCACCCGCTCCAACACCCCACCCACCTCACCAACCCCCAACACCCGCTGGAACGGCTCCCCCTCCACCACCGGGAACACCGTCCGCAACACCTCATGCCGCCCCACCACATCCCGCAACGCCCACTCCAAGGCATCCACATCGATCGCGCCGGACAACCGCGTCACCACCGGCATGTGGTAAGCCGAACCAGCCCCCTCCAACTGATTGATGAACCACAACCGGCGCTGCCCGAACGACAACGGCAAACGCTGCGGCCGCTCCCCCGCCACCAACACCGGCCGCGCCGCGCCTCCCTCACCCAACCGCCCCGCGAAGGCCCTCGGCGTCGTCGCCTCGAACAGCGCCCGCAACGACAGATCCACAGCGAGCACCGACCGCAGACGACTCAACAGCCGCACCGCCAACAACGAGTGCCCACCCAGAGCGAAGAAGTCGTCGTGGACGCCGACCCGGGGCAGACCCAGCACATCAGCGAACATGCCGGCGACCAGTTCCTCCCGGGCATCCAGCGAGGTGCGCGGAGCGCGGTCGGCGAGGGCCGGCGCTGGCAACGCCCGACGGTCCAACTTTCCGTTGACGGTCACGGGCAGCGCGTCGAGGACCACCACCGCCGCCGGCACCATGTACTCCGGCAACCGCTGCCCCACGAACTCCCGCACCCCGGCACCGTCACCACCGACGACGTACGCGACCAGACGGTCGTCCCGCACGACCACCGCCGCCTGGGTCACGTCCGGGTGCGCGGCCACCGCGGCCTGCACCTCACCAAGCTCGATGCGGAAACCCCGCAACTTCACCTGCTCGTCGACCCGACCCAGATACTCCACCCGACCGTCGGCGGCCCACCGCACCAGGTCACCGGTGCGGTACATCCGCTCCCCCGGCCCGCCGTACGGACACGCCACGAAACGTCCGGCGGTCAGCCCCGGCTGGCGCAGGTACCCCCGCGTCATCCCGGCACCAGCCAGGTACAGCTCACCCGACACCCCGGTCGGCACCGGACGCAGCCGGGAGTCCAACACGTACGCCCGGGTGTTCGCGACCGGGCGGTGGCCGATGGCCTGTCGCCCATCGGCGCCGTCGGCCCAGAGCGCGTCGACTGTGAACTCGGTCGGCCCGTACATGTCGACTGTCGACCGGGCGCCGGAGCGGCGGAGCAGTTGCCACAGTTCGTCACCGACCCCCTCGCCGCCGAGCATGAGGACCGACAGCGGGCTGGACAGGAGGCCGTCGGCAACCAACTGCTCGGCGTACGTCGGAGTGAGGTCCAGCACGCCGATGCCGACGTCAGCGACGTACCGCACCAGAGCCGCCGTGTCCCTGCGCAGCTCATTCCCGATGAGGTGCAACTCGTGGCCGCCCACCATCCACAGCAGGCCCTCCCAGGAGGTGTCGAACGACAGTGAGGCCGTCAAGGCGACCCGTAGCCGCTCATTCGCCGATGCCATCACGCCCGAGCGGTGGAAGGCATACAGGTTCTGCAACCCACAGTGGGTCGCCAACACCCCCTTCGGCCGACCGGTCGACCCCGACGTGTAGATCACGTATGCGGCCTGTCCCGGCACGATCGGCGCCTGTGGCGCGTCGGTGGGCAGGCCCGCGAGTTCGGCGACGACCAGAGGGTCGTCCAGCAGCACCGTCGGCACGTCCAGCACGGCGGAGGCAGCGGTACGACTCGACGTCAGCACCACCACCGGCGCCGCGTCCGCGATGAGGAAACCGATCCGCTCGGCCGGATACTCGGGGTCGATCGGCAGGTACGCGCCGCCCGCCTTGAGTACTGCCAGCAGCGCGACGACGACCTCCGGTCCCCGCTCGAGCAGCAGACCCACCACCGACTCCGGCCCCACCCCGCGGACAGCGAGGAGCCGGGCCAGTTGGTTGGACCGCATGTCCAGCTCGGCGTACGTCAGCGTCGAGCCCTCGAACACCACAGCCGTCGCGTCCGGCGTCGCCGCAGCCTGCGCCGCGAACACCTCCGGCAGTAGCGGCCCCTCCACGTCGGTCCGGGTGCTGTTCCACTCGACCAGTAACCGGTGCCGCTCATCCGCGTCGAGCGGGTCGACGGCGGCGAGTGGGGTGGACTGTGCGGTCTCCAGGGCCGTGGTCAGGTTGCCGGTGGTGGTGGCCAGCAGTCGGGCCACCGCCTGCGGGTCGATCGGGGCGACCGCGTCGACGGTGATCCCGAGGTTCTCGCCGTCGTCGTCCACCGAGACGGAGAGTGGGTAGTTGTCGTACTCGCGGGCGTACACCACGGCGATGCCGTCCAGGCCGGTGTCCACCGGATCGGCCCGGCCGGGTCCGTTGTCGCCGGACGAGTTGTGCCGGTAGTTGAGGATCGAGGTGAACAGCGGCGCATCGCCTGGGACGGCACTGGCCCGCTGGGCGGTGGCCAGCGAGGCGTGTTCGTGTTCCAGCAGGCCGGCGAGTTGGTCGCGCATGACGCTGACGGCGTCATGGGCGTCGACGCGGTCGGTGCGTAGCCGGACGGGCAGTGTGTTGATGAACGGTCCGGGTACCCGGCCGGCGCCGGCGCCGGCGTTCATCCGGCCGAACAGGACCGTGCCGAAGACGACGTCGTCCCGCCCGGACATCACCGCGACGGCGCGCGCCCAGGCGACGTGCAGCAGTGTGGCGGGGCTGGTCCCGAGGGTACGGGCCACGGCCCGCAGGCGGTCGGTCAGAGAGGCGTCCAGCCGTCGCCGGACGGTGGACTGGCCGGTGCCGTCGCCGCGCACGTCGAGGACCCCGTACGGCGCTGTCGACTCGTCGACGTCGCCGAGCAGATCGGAGAAGTACCGCTCATGCTCCTGAGGGCTGACCGCGGCCATGGTCCGGGCCACGAACTCCCGGAACGGCACCAGTGGCGGCAGCGCCTCGTCGCGTCCGGCCAACACCGCGCCGACTTCGGCGATGAGCAGGTCCAGGCCCATGTGGTCCTGCACCATGTGGTGCACCCGTACCAGTCCCAGCCACTCGTCGCCGCCCGGCAACGCCGCGGTGTGCACCTCGATCAACGGTGCCCGGCCCAGGTCCAGCGCCGACGCGGCGACCTCCACCAACTCCGCCACCGGATCAGGCCCGTTGACCAGTACCTCGGTGACCGGCAGCGTGACCTGCCTCCACACCACCTGAACCGGCGAGTCCAACCCCTGCCAGACGATCGACGTCCGGAAGATGTCATGCCTGTCGATCACCCGTTGCAGCGCGCCCAGGAACGCGTCGAGCAGATCCCGTGTGTCGAAACGCACCACTGTCGGCAGCACGTACGCGTCCCGGCCACCCTCGGCCAACAGGTGATGGAACAGCAGCCCTTCCTGCAGCGGCGCCAGCGGATAGACGTCGGCGACGTTCGCCACTCCGCCGTCTACCGTCGCCGCCAGCCGGTCGATCTGCTCCTGGGTGAGCATCACCAGCGGCAGCATCTCCGGCGTGATCGCCGTGGCGTCCGCCGGGATGGCATTGCCCGGCACCACCACCTCGGCACTGCCGGATTCCGTCGCGGCCAACCCCGCCGGCGTCGGCGTCTGGAACAGCGCCCGCACCGGCACCGACAGCCCCCGCTGACGCAGCCAGTCCACCAACCGCACCACGAGCAGCGAATGCCCGCCGAGGGCGAAGAAGTCGTCGTCCACGCCCACCGAGGGCAGCCCGAGGACCTCGGCGAACCCCGCGCAGAGCAGTTCCTCCCGGGCGTCCGCCGGGCCCCGTCCCGCAACCACCCCGGCGGCGAAGTCCGGCGCCGGCAACGCCAGCCGATCCAGCTTTCCCACCGCTGACAGCGGCAGCGTGTCCAGGACCAGCACCGCCGCCGGGACCATGTACTCCGGCAGCAGAGTGGCGGCGTGCGCGCGGACCCGCGCCGGAAGCCGCTCGTGGTCGACACCGTCCGCCGGTACGACGTACGCGACGAGGCGCTTCTCGCCGTCGGCGTCCTCGCGGGCGAGCACAGCGGCCCGGACCACGTCGGGATGGCCGGCGACCACCGCCTCGACCTCACCGAGCTCGATGCGGAACCCACGAATCTTGACCTGGTCGTCGGTGCGGCCGAGGTAGTGGAGTTCCCCGTCGGTGTTCCAGCGCACCAGGTCGCCGGTGCGGTACATCCGCTCCCCAGGGCTGAACGGGTTCGCGACGAACCGCTCCCCGGTCAGCGCCGCCTGCCCCAGATAGCCCCGCGCCAGGCCCGCACCGGCCAGGTAGAACTCCCCCGCCACGCCGACCGGCGTCGGTGACAGCCCGCCGTCGAGCACGTAGACCCGGGCGTTCGTCACCGGGCGACCGATCGGCGGAGTGCCGGTCACCGGACCATCGGAGTACCACTCCGTGGCGTAGACGGTCGCCTCGGTCGGGCCGTAGATGTTCGCCACCCGTACCCCTGGCAACGCCGTCCGCACCTCCGTCACCGCATGGGCCGTCAACGCCTCACCCGCCAACGCCACGGTGCCCACCCGGGCCCGCACCCCACCGGCGAGCACGCGCGCCAACGCGGACGGCACGGCACTGACCAGGCTCAGATCCCAGCTGCGATCCCGTTCGGCCAGTGCCAACAGGTCCGCCACGATCTCCACGCTGCCGCCACACGCGAGCGGACCGAACAGCTCGAACACTGACACGTCGAAACTCAACGACGTCGACGCCAGCACCCGCGCGAAGTCCTCGGCACCGAACCGGTCGACCGCCCAGCCGACCAGGTTCGCCAACGACCGATGCTCCACCACTACACCCTTGGGCTGGCCTGTCGACCCCGACGTGAACATCACGTAGGCCGGATGTTCCCGCCGCACGACCGGCCGGGACGACGGCACCGTGATCTCGGGCGGATCCCCGACGAGCAGGCGCGCGACCCCCAGTGGCAACACGTCCTGCACCACTGGTGACGTCACCACCGCCACGGGCGCCGCGTCCGCCACCATGAACGCCACCCGCTCCGCCGGGTAGCCGGGGTCGATCGGCAGGTACGCCCCGCCTGCCTTCCACACCGCCAGGACCGCGACAAGCAGATCCACGCCGCGCGGCAGACAGACACCCACCACCGATTCCGGCTTGACCCCACGCGCCAGCAACACCCGTGCCAACCGCTCGGCCCGGGTGTCCAACTCGACGTACGTCAACGACTCGTCACCGGACACCACCGCCACCGCCTGGGGCGTCCGGGTCACCTGCGCCGTGAACAACTCAGGCATCGTCACGTCCGTCGACGCCACCGCTGTGCCGTTCCACTCCATCAACACCCGAGACCGCTCCGCCTCGCCCGCCACGTCGAGCACGCCCAGTCGTACCTGCGGGTCGGCAGTCACCGCCGTCAGTACCCGCACGAACCGATCGACAAGGAGTTGGGCGGACGCCGGGTCGAACAGGTCGGCGGCGACGATGACGTTGCCGCGCAACCCGGCCGGGGCGCCGTCAGCGTCGAGCACCTCCTCCAGCGCGAACTCCACGTCGAACTTGGCTGACACCGAACCCGGTCTGCCCCACTCCACCCGAAGACCGGGCAGGGCGGGGGCCTCGGTTCGCGGGCCAGCACCGAGGGCGACGTTGGTGACGGTCAGGAGAACCTGGAACAGGGGGTGGCGGGACAGCGAGCGAGGCGGGGCCAGCTCCTCCACCAGCCGCTCGAACGGCACGTCCTGGTGCTCGAACGCCTCCCAGCTGGACCGGCGGACCCGGGCCAGCAGCTCGGCGAACGTGGGATCTCCGGAGAGGTCGGTGCGCATCACCAGGGTGTTGACGAAGAATCCGACCAGATCGTTGAGGGCCTCGTCGGTCCGACCGGCGAACGCCGTACCGATCGGGATGTCGGTGCCCGCGCCCAACCGGGACAGCAGCATCGCCAGCGACGCCTGCAGTGCCATGAAGACAGTGACGCCCTGGGCCGGTGCCAGCCGCGCCAGAGCGGCGTGCACCTCGGCGGGCACCTGCACCGGAAGACGGTGGCCACTGTCGCTGAGGATCGCCGGCCGGGACCGGTCGAACGGCAGCTCCAGCTCGTCCGGTGCCCCGGCCAGGGTCCTGCGCCAGTACGCCACCTGCCGGGACAGGAGGCTGTTCGGGTCCTGCCCGTCGCCGAGCAGTTCCCGCTGCCACAGCGCATAGTCGGCGTACTGCACCGGCAGTGGCGCCCAGTCCGGGGTGCGCCCGATCAGCCGCGCCTCGTACGCCTGCGACACGTCCCGGAGCAGCGGCCCGACCGACCAACCGTCCGACGCGATGTGGTGCAACACCACTGTCAACACGTGGTCGTCGGGTGCCAGGGCGAACAGCCAGGCCCGGATCGGTGCCTCGCTGGCGAGGTCGAACACCTGGGACGTCGCCGCCCACACCGCGGCGTCCAGCTCCTGCGCCGTGGTCGGCACGATGTCGAGGTCCCAGCCGAGTTCGTCCAGGCTGAGAATGCGTTGGTACGGCTCGCCGTCGCTGACGCACAGGACGGTCCGCAGCACCTCGTGCCGGTCGAGGGTGTCGCGAAGCGCCTGACGCAGCGCGGGTGGGTGAAGCTCGCCGTGCAGCCGCAGCACCAGCGGAGGAAGGTGATAGAGGGTACTGGGTCCTTCGAGTTGTTCGATGAACCAGAGTCGACGCTGGGCGAATGACAACGGAATCATCCGTCTCCTCCAAGCGATGCAACGGCCGGGTCGGCACGGCTGATCAGGTTCGACGACGTACGCCGGCAATTTCTTGACCTGTGGCGGACGCCAACGCCCGGGCCGGGACACAGACCGCGCCGCACCGGCACGTTCGGGAGCCGGTGCCACGCAGGGCGGCGGTGCCCACTATGGCCCACCCGGAATATTTGATCCACCATCCGCGGCCCGGGCCCCGACGCCGGCTCAGACGAGGCCACGCTGAGCCGCCCACCCTGGCCCGGGCCGTTCAAGTGCCGCGACAGCACGGTTGAACGCAGTGCCGTTCAACATCGGTGGCGATCATCCGCGGTGTTGTTCTTTCCGCCGGTCCGCCCGCAGGATTGCCGTACGCGCGTACCCCCGCACCTTTCACTGTCGTCTCGGCACATCCCGCGTCGCCCGAGCACGATCACTGTCGCTCGACATTGGGTTCCCGCGCGTCTCCGCCCAGCCCCAATACGGCGGTCGCCGGTTCTATTCAAGAGCAAGGAGCCCGATGGACGACGCAATGCCACCGGCGCCGACGGCCCCCCGCCACTCCGGCGGGGATTGGTCGTGTCATTTCCGGCGCGGAGGGGAGCCACGATGGCGGTGACCGACCTGACGCCCCTCTCCGCCGCGCAACTGTCGCTGTGGAAGCGAGCAGCGGCGAATCGGCACGCCTCCGATCTGACCGTGCCGCTGGTGCTCCGGCTCAGCGGTGAGCTTGATCCGTCGGACCTCGCCGCGCGCCTGGGTCGGGTGATCGACGAACATGAGGCGCTGCGGGTACGCATCGTCGACGGCGTCGAGCCGGCGCAGACCGTCACCGACGGGTGGACAGTGCCGGTCCAGGACCGGCTGTCTGGTGAGAGCCTCGACGCGACTGTCGACCGGGTGCTGCGCGAAGAGACCGCCCGCACCTTCGACCTGACCACCGGTCCGCTGTTCGCGCCCCGGATCGTCCGGTTGGCGCCCAATGACCACCTGCTGGTCCTGACGGCGCATCAACTGGCCGCCGACCCTGGCTCGATGCGATTGATCGCGGCAGCGCTCACCGCGCGTCCGACGGGTCCTGCGGTCTCGTTCCTCGAGACCCTGATGGCACGCCGCGAGTGGCTGCGCGGCGACGACGCCGCAGCACACCGTCAGTACTGGAAGGGTCTGCTGGCGACCGCGCCGCACCTGCTGGAGCTGCCGCTGGACCGGGCCCGGCCAGCGGTGGGCCGGGCCGTGACGTCGCAGGTGGCGTACCGGTTCTTCGGCCGGGCCGAGCTGAGCCAGCTCGCCGAGGCCTGCTCAGCCGATCTGTTCGCCGTGCTCACCGCCGGCGTCCAGAGCCTGCTCGCACGGGTGTCCGGTATGGAGGACTTCGTGCTCGGTACGCTACCCGCCGCCCCCGACGTCGTAGGCCGGCTCGTTGAGCCGGTTCCGCTGCGCTGTGATCTGACGGGTGACCCGACGGTCGCCGAGGCCGTCGCCAGCGCTCACCGGGTGCATCGCGACGCGGTGGCACATGCCCAGCTACCGTTCGCCGACATCGTCGAGCTGGCCGGGGTCGGGCCCGGCGGCGCCCAGCATCCGCTGTTGCAGACGATGGTGACTCTGCACGAGCCCATCGCGGCGGCGTTCGCGCTGCCCGGGGTCGCCGTGTCGCGCCTGTTCGCCGATCCGCCACGCTCGGCGCTCGACCTCACGTTCGACTTCACGGTTCAGGACGCGGCCGTGGAGCTGTGCCTCGGCTACTCCCCCGACCTCTGGAACCGCACCACAGTCGAACAGCTGGCCCGCTACCTGGCGACCCTGCTGCGGGGTATGGCCGCCGAGCCGCACCGACCGCTGGGCGCGGTGTCGATGGTGGCGCCGGGCCAGGCCAGCGTGGTGGGCACCGTTCAGGTGCAGGGGGACGATCCCACCTTCCTGCACGAGCTCGTGCTGGGACAGGCCGCTGCCACGCCGGACGCGGTGGCCGTCCAGTTCGGTGACCGTTCGGTGTCGTACCGGGAGTTGGTCACGTGGGCGGAGCTGCTGTCCCAACGGCTCGTCGCGGTCGGCGTCGGACCCGAGTCGCGGGTGGGCGTCTGCCTGGAGCGGTCGGTGGAGCTGGTGGTGGGCCTACTCGGCGTGCTGATGGCCGGTGGGGCATACGTGCCACTCGACCCGCTGTATCCGGCTGAGCGGCTGGCCTTCATGGCCACCGACGCCGAACTGACAGCGGTCCTCACCACCGAGGGGTCGGCCGCGCCGGTGGCCGGGAAGGACATCCCGACGGTGGAGGTGACCACGCCCGCGACGTCACCGATGGCCGTACTGCCCACCGCACGCACCGGTGTCTCGCCGGACAACATCGCGTACGTCATCTACACCTCGGGCTCCACCGGCGTACCCAAGGGTGTGGGGGTGACCCACCGCAACCTGGTCAACCACATGCACTGGATCACCAGCCGGTTCGGTATCCGCCCGGACGAGCGGGTGCTGCAACGCACGTCGTTCAGTTTCGACGGCTCGGTCTGGGAGTTCTGGATGCCGCTGATGATGGGCGGCACCCTGGTGGTCCTCGAACCGGACCGGCACGCCGACCTCGGCTACCTGGTCGAACACATGGAACGGCACCGGGTCACCACCGCGCAGCTCGCGCCGCATCTACTCTCGCTGTTCCTGGACCAGGACCTTCAGGGCCGGATCCCGACACTGCGGAACCTCTTCACCGGCGGCGAGCAACTGGCCGCCGACGTGCCACCCCGGGCGGCGGCGTTCGGTCCCCTGCTGCACAACCTGTACGGTCCGACCGAGGTCACGATGAACGCGGCCGCGTGGACCACCCGGCGTCAGGAGATGCCACCGGTGCCGGTCGGCGTACCTGTCGACAACGCGTTCCTCTGTGTGATCGACAAGTACGGCGCTCTGGTGCCCACCGGGGTCGTCGGCGAGCTGCTTGTCGGTGGTGCCGGCGTCTCGCGGGGCTATCTGGGCCGAGCGGCGCTTACCGCCTCCCGGTTCGTCGCGGACCCGTTCTCCGGGCTACCCGGTCGACGGCTCTACCGCACCGGGGACCGGGTCCGGCGCCGGCAGACCGGTGAGTTCGAGTTCCTCGGCCGGGTGGACGACCAGGTGAAGGTTCGGGGTTTCCGGGTGGAGCTTGGTGAGATCGAGTCCGTCGTCCGGGCCAGCCCGGATGTGGCCGAGGCCGTCGTCATCGCGGTAGGTGAACGGGAGGCCGCCCGGCTGGTCGCCTACGTCGTACCGGCTCGCTGAGGCACACTCGCATCCCCGGTGGCCCCCGCCCGACGGCGGGGGCCACCGTCCGTCCGACTCCGGTTGCCCCGCCCCGGTCCCGCGGCCCGTGGGGCGCCGTCGTTGCGGTGGTCGATCCGGCGGCGGGTTAACCTTCCTGCGGTACGCAGTAGCGCGTGACCTGAGGAGTCGATGCGGAGATGACGGCAGGGCGACCGATGCCGACCCCTGACGAGGTGCTCGGGTACTTCGACACGCTGTCGAACTGGGGGCGGTGGGGCGACGACGACGAGCGCGGAACACTGAACCACGTCACCGACGATGTTCGGCTGGCGGCGGCACGGGCCGTGCGGCACGGTCGAAGCGTGTCGTGTGCGTGGGAGGTTGCCGTACCGGCAGAGATGGAGCGGGCGACGACGACGTGCCCGTGCGCCGCTGACATGCCAGGTGCCGAGACGATGCCGGCGCACTTCCATGCCGACCGGCGCTGGGGTTTCTCGTCCGACCGGCTCGGTATCTCCTTCCACGGCAACACCGTCACCCACATCGACTCGCCGTGTCACATCTTCTGGGACGGCAGGATGTACAACGGGCGGTCACACTCGTTGGTCGACGCCGAGACGGGCTCGGCGTGGGCGGCCGTCACGGCGGCCGCGAACGGGATCGTCACGCGTGGTGTGCTGCTGGACGTCGCGGCGGCCCGTGGTGTGCCGTGGATCGAGCCGGGAGAGGGCGTGTTTCCCGACGATCTCGAGGAGGCCGAGCGTCGCCAGGGTGTCCGGGTGCGACAGGGCGATGCGGTGCTCCTGCGGACCGGCCACGGCCGCTTCCGGCACGAGAACGGGCCGGCAAGCGGTTCCAGGCAGACCGGCTGGCACGCATCGTGCCTGCCGTGGCTGCATGACCGTGGGGTGGCGCTCATCGGCGCCGACACCCCACAGGAGGTTCAGCCGTCCGGGTACGACGACGTGTTGATGCCGGTCCACGCCGTGGGCCTCGTCGCGATGGGTCTATGGATCCTCGACAACTGCGACCTGGAGGCGTGCCAGACGACGGCCACGCAGCTCGGCCAGTGGGATTTCCAGCTGGCGGTCGCTCCGGTCCGCTTCGCCGGCACATCCGGCAGCCCGGTCAACCCGATCGCCACGTTCTGACCGCTGCTCAGAGGGCTCGGCCTGGGCGCTGCCCAGCTGACGCCGAGCGCGGCATCAGACAGCTTCAGCCGGAACTTCCGGGCCCTCGCGTCCTCCGGCCCGGGCAGCGTCCTGTGTGCCCGGGCCGAGCTGTCAGGTCTGGGAGCCGCGGCGCATCGGACGCAGGGCCGCGCGGCTGGACGGCCTGTCGCCGAGCCGGCCGGCGAGTTCGGCGACGGTCGGCGCGTCGAGGAGGACAGGCAGCGCCAGGTCGACGTTCAGCTCGACCCGGACACGGTTGACCAGTCGCACGGCCAGTAGCGAGTGCCCGCCGAGGGCGAAGAAGTCGTCTTCGACGCCGACGTGGTCCACTCCGAGGACATCGGCGAAGATCGCGCAGAGCATCTCCTCCCGCGCGTTCGCCGGAGCACGACCCGCACCGGTGTCGATCTGCGGGTCCGGCAACGCCCGACGGTCGAGTTTCCCGCTGCTCGTCAACGGCAACGCGTCGAGGGCGACCACTGCGGCCGGGATCATGTACTGCGGCAACCGCTGCCCCACGAACTCCCGCACCCCAGCACCGTCACCACCGACGACGTACGCCACCAACCGGTCACCGCGCACCACCACCGCCGCCTGAGTCACGTCCGGGTGCGCGACGACAGCGGCCTGCACCTCACCCAACTCGATGCGGAAGCCGCGAATCTTCACCTGGTCGTCGGTGCGACCCAGGTAGTCGAGTTCGCCGCCTGAGGTCCAGCGGACCAGGTCACCGGTGCGGTACATCCGCTCACCCGGCTCGAACGGGTTGGCGACGAACCGCTCTGCGGTCAATTCGGCCCGGCCCGCGTACCCCCGGGCGAGTTGCACGCCGGCCAGATACAGTTCGCCGGCGGCGCCCATCGGGACCGGCTGCAAACCACCGTCCAGGACGTAGGTGCGGGTGTTAGCCACCGGTGACCCGATCGTCACCGGCACGCCCACCGCACACCGAGTTGCGGTGACATCCACCGACGCTTCGGTCGGCCCATACAGGTTGTGCAACTCCGTGTCGGGGAGGACCGCCAACAGGCTGTCCCGCGTCGTCGCGGGAAGCGCCTCACCCGAACACACCACCCGTGACAACCCCGTACACGCGGCGGCCACCGGAACAAACGCCTCCAACATCGACGGCACGAAGTGCGCCGTCGACACGTTCTCCTCACGGATCAGCTCGGCCAGATACGTCGGGTCGCGGTGACCCCCGGGGCGGGCGACCACGACGGTTGCGCCGACGATCAGCGGCCAGAAGAACTCCCACACCGACACGTCAAACGTGAACGGGGTCTTCTGCACCACCCGCTCACCCACCAACAGTCCGAACCGGTCCTGCATCCACCGCAAGCGGTTCACCACACCGGCGTGCGACACCACCACACCCTTCGGCCGGCCCGTCGACCCCGACGTGAACAACACATACGCCGCACCATCCGACGACACCTCAACCGGCAGCGCCTCCGGGCCGTCCAACCCGGTCACCGAATCCAGCACCACCACCGCACCCGCATCCGCCACCAACACGTCCACCCGCTGCTGCGGATACTCCGGATCAATCGGCAGGTACGCAGCGCCGGCCTTCAACACCCCGACCAACGCCACCACCAAATCCAGGCCACGATCCATCCGCACACCCACCACGGACTCCGGACCGACTCCCACCGACCGCAGATACCGGGCCACCGCACCAGCACGGACGTCCAACTCCCGATACGACACCGACTCGCCCTCGAACACCACCGCCACCGCATCCGGGGTCGCCGCGACCTGCCGGGCGAACAGTGAGACCACCGTGTCGTCCGTCGGGTAGGACACCGCCGTGTCGTTCCACTCGGATAGCACCAGTGAGCGTTGCCCCTGGTCGAGAACCTTCACCCGGGTCAGCGGCACGTCATTATCGGCCTCCAGAGCGGCGACCATGTTCTCGGTGGTCGTCGCCAACAGCGACGCCACCAATTGAGCATCGATGGGAGCAACCGCGTCGACGGTGACTGTGATGCTGTCGCCGCCGTCGTCCACCGCGATCGTCAACGGGTAGTTCGTGTGCTCCTGTGTGTAGACCACACCAATGTTGTCGCCGTGGTGCCCATTGGTAGGTGCGTCGACAGATTCGCTGGGGCGTTGGGTGTGGCGGTAGTTGAACAGCGACGTGAACAACGGGGCATTACCCGCCACCCCACTCGCGCGTTGCGCCTGAGCCAACGAGGCGTGTTCGTGTTCCAGCAGACCAGCGAGTTGGTCGCGCATGCTAATCACCGCCGCCCGGACACCCACCCCGCGCATACCCACCCGCACCGGCAACGTGTTGATGAACGGACCCGGCACCCGATCCGCACCCACACCCGCGTTCATCCGACCAAACAACACCGTCCCGAACACCACATCATCACGACCCGAAAACACCCCCACCGCCCGCGCCCACGCCACATGCAACACCGACGCCGCACTCACCCCCAAACCCGCCGCCACCACCCGCAACCGGCCCACCAACCCCGCATCCACCACCACCCGACGCCGCACCTGACCCGAACCATCACCGCGCACATCCACCACACCAAACGGCGCCGTCGACTCCACCACATCACCCAACAACCCCCGGAAAAACTCCTCATGCCCACCCACCCGCGCACCACCACGAACCTGCGCCACGAAATTCCTGAACGGCAACACCGCACCCAACAGGTCACCACGACCCGCCAACACCAACCGCACCTCATCCAACAACACATCCAACCCCAAATGATCCTGCACCAAATGGTGCACCCGCACCACCACCAAACACGAACCACCCCCACCACCGTCACTCGTGTTGCCGT